>CAYSAH010000203.1:0-7119 GCA_964428945.1 uncultured Bacteroidaceae bacterium
TTCCCAAGGGCAATTCCTGCCTCGGGAGCAAATCCGAATCCATTGCTTGCCGTTATTGAGGCTCCCCCTGATCCGCTTGCCCCTATATTTGCCTGGGTATAGCGTCCAATTCCTAATCCAAGGTAGGGTCTGACCTTCAGGTCAGTAAAATAGTATTCCCCTTTTAAGGAAACAGCAGCCCTGGATGACATTCCCACGGAAATCTCTGCAGTATTCTCGGTATTTATATTTCCACCGAAAAGGACGTCGCCTTCAAGCCGCAGACCGGCAGCGATATTGTTGCCAATAAATAACTTGGGTTCAGCGCTCGCTGAAATTCCGTAGGCACGAAGATCACCAAAAGAAAGAGCGGCTCCCAATCCGGTTACAAACTGGAAAGAAATATTTTGTGCGTTTAATGCAAAAGCACTAAATGCAAAAAGTACAAAAAGCAGTTTTTTCATGGCAAGTTGTGTTTATTAATATAGGGTGTAAGTTAAGAAACTAATTGAAATCTGAAATACACGCAAGCACGAGACTGAACTGATTGTAAGATTGTTTGGATAAAGATTGTCTTAAATTTAATAAACACTTATATTTGCAACCCGAAATATGGCTCCATAGTTCAAGGGATAGAATAGCGGTTTCCTAAACCGTAGATACAAGTTCGAGTCTTGTTGGAGCTACAAGACAAATGCCTTCAGGCCCTTGGCCCCGGGGCATTTTTTGTTTATAGGAATTGCCGGCAATTCTGGGCAGAACAAAAAAGCTTCCCCTATTTTTCTAAAAAAATGATGGCAATTGTCCTTATTTGCGGAATTGTCAAGTCCTCCGATGTCAATCTTTTAGGAGCCACAAATCAAAAAGTCATTTTCCTTACAGTCCCACATTCTTTCAATCTTCATCTGAAGTTTTCTTCTTATATTTGATTTATCTCATTACCAACTCACTGACTAAACCAACAATTCCAATGAAAAGAATTAAAATTCATCCTGGAGCATGGATCATGCTATGCTTGTTTTTTGCATTTCAGGGCTGCCACCAGAAAGACACAGCAGTGCCGGATCAAGGAACATTTAAAAATCCGGGTTCCAGCTATGCTGTACATACCTGGTGGCACTGGATGGACAATGCCATTACAAAGGAAGGGATCACTGCCGACCTCGAAGCCATGAAAGAAGTCGGGATTAGCACTGCCACTATTTTAAATGTCAGCCTTTTCCAGGAACGCAACATGGGGGTTCAGGCAGTGAAATTCAATACGGAGGAATGGTACGAAATGTTCCGATGGGCCCTTGAGGAGGCTGCAAGACTGGGGTTACATATCGGAGTGCACAACTGCGACGGGTGGAGTACCAGCGGTGGTCCGTGGATTACCCCTGAATTGTCGATGAAGCAGGTGGTTTGGACCCGGACCTACCTTGAAGGAGGACAGGAGATTTCACTTGAATTACGAAGACCCTTGGCCAGGCAGGATTATTATGAGGATATAGCGGTGCTGGCTTATCCGGCCACCCAGGTCCCGAACACTTTCAGCAATTCCTCCCCTGAATTCCTGGCGGATGGAAGGGATATCGGGAAAATACTTTGCGATGGGGACCCGTTCAGCATGCTCAACCTGGATGCAAAAACAGGCATTGATTTATCATTCCCGGAAGCGCTTGCATTCTCCAGGATTTCAATTCACCCGAGGAAGGATTTCCAGTGGAGGCCCTTGGAGGGAATAAAATTGAAAATGATCCTCCAAGCGAAAATGGGATCCGGCTACCAGACCATCGCTGAATTCGACAGTCCCCCGGTGAACCAGACCACGGTCTATTCCTTTCCGGAGATCAAGGCTGAGGAATATCGAATTATCCTCGATAAATACAACGACAATGAGCCCTTTCAGCCCTTCGGTATCTCGGAGCTGGAACTGCTGAAGGACGGAGAACAACCTTCCTATTTCACCAGGATACCCTTTCATTTGCAAAAAACTGCAATAACAAAGGCGGAACCCCAACAGACGCTGTTTGACCCCGGGAAGCCTGAAACGGGTGTCGAAGCATCAGGAGTGCTTGATCTGACTGACAAAATGGATGAACAGGGCATGTTTCGTTGGGATGCACCTGAAGGCAGCTGGATCATTCTCAGGATGGGTTACACAACAACAGGCAAGGAAAACGGGCCATCCACAATTGCTGGCAGGGGACTCGAATGCGATAAAATGGATACTGCTGCCCTGGATTTCCATTTCTCACAGTTTCCGGAAAAGCTTGCTGAAACGGCTGCTGAATTTACCGGCAATACCTTCGAGTACCTTTTCGTCGATAGCTGGGAATGTAACTTCCAGAACTGGACCAGGCGCTTTCCGCAGGAATTTGAAAGCCGGCGAGGATACAGCATATTACCTTGGCTGCCCGTCCTTTCCGGGGAAGTGATTGGAAGCAGTGAACTAACGGAACGCTTTCTCCAGGATTTTCGTATGACAATTGCAGAACTGGTGGAACATAACTACTATCAGCACTTTAATACACTCTGTCACCGCCTGGGAGTTGACTCCCATGCCGAGGTAATTTATGGGGGGACCGGGTACCCGCCCCTCGATGTCCTTCGATCCAACCGCTATGTGGATGTACCTATGTTCGAATTCTGGGCCGGCTTCGATGAGAACGGTCTGGTACGCTATACACCGGTAACCCGGCCCGGTTCCGACCTTCCGATGCAGGCCGCCACCCTTTATGGAAAGCAGGTGGTGCCTGCTGAAGCCTATACCGGCTTTGCCAATTACAGCGAGAGCCCATGGGACCTGAAACCCTTCGGCGACAGGGCTTTTTGTTCCGGCGTGAACCAGATGGTCCTGCACAGTTATGTTCATCAGCCCGATGGACGTAAACCGGGATTCACCCTGGGCCAGTACGGACAGACCTTTAACAGGCATAATCCATGGTGGAAATATACGGACCAGTGGTTCAGCTATCACAGCCGCATACAGTACCTTCTGCAAAACAGCACCACCCGGGCAGATATCCTTTGTTTCGTTGGTGACAGGGGATACGATCTTTGGTCACCCGACTTTGATCAGAAGCTGCCGGATGGATTTGTGATCCAGAAATGCAATGCCGATATCCTGGAGCATCATGCAAAAGTTAAAAATGGGAGGATAGAATTGGATAATGGAATACCCTACCAGTTTCTGCTGTTACCCGAGGATGATGGTATGGAACTCAAAACCCTTCAGGCTATTGCAAAACTCGTTCAGGATGGGGCAATCGTCTCCGGGCCAAGGCCCACCCATACCCTTTCGCTTGAAAACGCCTCCCGGAATGATCAGGATATGAAGATCTTAGTTGATGCTTTGTGGGGTCCTTTAAATAACTCGGGGGTATATGTTCAAAGGTTCGGCAAAGGCACGGTATACGGAGGAATAAGCCTGGATGAGCTGATTGCAAAGGAGGAATTTGCACCCGGCTTTTCCACGGGCATAAATAATACAGTACCGCTTCTCTCAATCCGTAAAAATTTTGGAACGAGTGAAGCCTGGTTCCTCGTTAACCAGGAAGACACGGAAGTAACACGGAATTGTATATTTCAGACCGAAGCATCAGCTCCCCAGGTATGGGATCCCATGACAGGAGAATGCTATAATACAGGAAATTTCACCTGCGACGATGGATCAACCACCCTGGAAATAACTTTGTCTCCACGTGCATCCCTGTTTGTATTGTTCGGATTGCCTCCAAATGAAGACTTGCCCATGTTTGAAAGAACCATTCAGAAGATGACTCCTGAACTTTCTGGTACAATAAGTTTTGAAGAATTGAAGGAAAAGAAGTCGATTGAACTTAAGGGGCTAAAGTCCTACATTGAATTTGACGATGCAGAGATAAAATACTATTCAGGGAAGGCCACCTATCACCTGACATTTGATCTTCCGGACAGCCTGGCAGGAAAAGAAACACTTACGCTCCGGCTTGGAAAGGTGAATGACGGTTACAGGCTTACCCTCAACGGAAGCCCCCTGGGTAACGCAGTTTTCCACGATTTCCCATTCAAAATTTTTTCTGTTGCCCTAGCCGGAACAAATCTTCTTGAAGTTGAAGTTGGCAATGGTTTCAGGAACCGGCTTATCGGGAACCTGGAAGAAGGTGTGGAGGATGGAATGCTTTGGTCCACCTCCCCGGTGAAAGCTTATCTCGAAGGAAAACCCCTGAGGGACGGCGGACTAGTGGGTCCCGTGACCCTGTCGTGGTAAAAACTGATGGCCTTGGTTGAGATAAGGCTGTAAATGATTACTGAAGTGCCATAGTCATGATTCTGATGAAATTGGTTTGTTGCTAATGTCATATCTATGATTGTGACAAAGAAACTTCAGAACTAAAACAACTTACCTTAAAATCATCTTGAATACCCTCAATTTATTTCTAATTTATTGCTCCCGGGCCGGAGGACATTGTTATAAAATATTGCGATAGGCAGTTTTTTTGGAAAAGCGGGATGCATTTAATTTCGAAATCCTCAGCTGCAAATTTAATATTGAATCTCACCAGGAATATTTTGATTTTTTATAATCTAATTTTTATGGCGAAAATATATTTAACTAAATACCACATAAACTCCTTGATTTTTGTACATTAGAGTACACACAACCTAATAATTAATAATATGAAAATCAAATCATTTCATCCTAAAACCATTTTGGTTTTAGGATGTGTTGCCCTGCTTTTCTCTTGTACAAAGGAAGAAACCCCCGGGGAAATCGAAACTTTAACTTCCGTTGATGTCAGTACGGTCCTCAACGATTCGGTACTTTATATCGTGGAGGACGCTTTACAGGTTAATTCAGCTCTTGTGATTCCTCCAGGAACAGTTATCAAATTTCAGGAAGATACGAGGATAGACATAAATGCGGGAGGATCCATCACAGCTATTGGAACAGCCGATGAACCCATAGTATTTACTTCCATAAAAGACGACTCAAGGAAAGGGGATTCAAATGATGACAAAAAAGCTACCAGTCCGGCATCACAGGACTGGGGATGCATTATTGCAGCAGGTGATCTTTCAACATTTAGTTATTGTGAATTCTATTATGGCGGCGGATTTGGAGACCACACTTCCACCCTTGAGGTGAAAAGCAAGGTGATCGTTACCAATTGCACCTTTGCCTATAATTATGGCGGACTGCTGGATGATAATACAAATGGTGCATTATCACTGCTCCAGGCAGATCTTGAATCAGTTGTATCGAATAATATCTTTTTTGAAAATGATATTCCTGTTGCAATCAATGTAAGTATGAATTTCGATGCGACAAATATTTTCCACAATCCTGAAGATGAACTTATAACTAACAAGTACAATGGTATATTCGTTCAGGATTATTCCAATTACGATGCTGTTTCATGGTTAGAAAACGAGGTGCCGTTTATTTTAACAGGTCATATGGGTATTGAAGGTGGTGCTTCACTCACCCTTCAGCCTGATGTTGCTCTGAAAATGTATCCTGACACCAGGATCGATATTAGTGACGATGGTTTACTCATCCATAATGGGGCGACGATCACCTCTTTCAAGGATGATGAATGTAAAGGAGACTCAAATGGAGATGGAGCGCTTACTGCTCCTGCAGCCGGAGACTGGGTTGGAATAAATCTTGGATATGGAAATTATATGACAGGCGCAAATATTAAATATGCCGACAATTGATCAAGGATTAAAATAAATAACTGGCGGTCTTAAATATCAGCCTTAATTTACCTGGACTACGGGTAAATGGGCTGATATTTTTTAGCTGATTTAACAAGAAAATATATCTTAATTTAGGGCATTGTGAAAAAACAAAACCGCTCTATCCTTCTCCACATAACCGAAGGTATCCTCCTGTACTTCGGGATCCCCCTGCTGATGTATTTCGACCATGGATTTATCCATCCCAGTGCCATATTGTTGCCTGCATTGCTTTTGATCCTCCTGGTTCTCAGGAAGTCAAAGGGATTCAGCTTCAGGGAACTGGTGTCACTCACTGTTTCACGAAAGGAATGGCAGAGGAACATTCTAATTGTCGTAGTGGTGGCTGCCCTTATGATCGCGGCCGTTTTCCTTTTCGACAGGCAAAATCTTTTCAATCTTCCCAGGGGGAACTGGAAGATATGGATCCTCTTATGTACTTTTTACCCTGTATTTTCTGCTTTCCTGCAGGAAATACTCTACAGGACTTTCCTGTTCAGGAGATACGGGGAACTCTTAAAAGGGCGGATGGCGTTTGTCCTTGTAAGCGGAATTGCTTTCAGCTTCGCCCATATCCTTTATTACAGCCCCGTTTCTATTATCCTGACTTTTTTCGGGGGCCTTTACCTTGCAGATACCTATTACCGTACCCGCAGTGTGCTTTTTACCTCCATCCTGCATGGATTAATGGGTATAGCCATATTCAGCTCCGGCCTTGGCCAATATTTCTGGCTGGATATGATGCAGTGGCTGAAATAAGCCCCCCATTTTGATAATTGGACCTTGTAAATATTATTCTCATGAGCATGTCCAGGAAATATCATAAATGACGAGCTGGCTGCATATGTCTTCCATGTTCTTGTCCCGGATTTATTTTTCTTTTCTTAAATTGCCCTGCTAAGTTAGGACTGAATTTTTCAAAGAATGAAAATAAAGATTTTGGGATCCGGGTGTACACGTTGTGAGTCACTTGAAAAACTAACTCATCAGGCTGTAAGTGAGTTAAACCTTGATGCTTCGGTCGAAAAGGTCGGAGATATACAGGAAATCCTTCGCTATGCGGTTTTGCGCACCCCGGCACTGGTGATCGACGAAAAGATAGTCATCAGCGGCTTGTTGCCAACAATGACGGAATTGAAGAGTCTGCTGATTGCAAATGCAATGAAACTATGATAAAAACAGGATTTTATACGCTTGTTCTTGCTGCAATTCTGTGCTCCTGCAAATCAGCAGGCAGCGGAGAAAGCGGGACTTTCGATCCGGAAAGCCAGGATATACAAATCCTGCTGTTCCATCTTGAGAAACGATGTGTATCCTGTATTGCCGTGGAAAATGAAACGATTACAGTATTGGATGATATTTTTAAGGGAGATGTGGAATCCGGAAAGGTCAGGCTCGTTTCATTGAATTTCCAGGGAAAGGACGCCAGGG
>CAYSAH010000204.1:0-4582 GCA_964428945.1 uncultured Bacteroidaceae bacterium
CCTATCGTTGGAACCTTATGGACGGATATTCTTTCAATCGAAAGGCTCCGGAACTCGACTTGACCTCAAGCATACTTTATGCTCCAAAAATCCGGGGTAAGATAGCTCTGGATATGAATTATAAATCTGAAGATTTCAATACTGAATCCGGTATTCCCGTACTTACAAACAGCATTTATTCCCTCTTTCTCAGGGAGAATTATTCCAAACGTTTTGAGAATATTTCTGCCAAACTGGAGCACCGTATGGATCTGGCTGACGGCTTCGTTTTCTATGCAACCCTGGACCTTGCCAACAGGCGGGAATTGACAAATAATTCCGATTTTTCCTTCTTTTTCAATAACAGCAAGACCTACACCGACAATTATCCCGCTACTTATTATTCGGATCCGGATCTGGCAATTTTTGATGATTCACGTTTGTTGGCCGGTCAGATCAGATTGGAATACACCTATGAATATTATTATCGCCTGGCCAGGGGCCGAAAACAATATTTTAAGTCTGAATACCCGACGATCTATGCTGTATACAGGCAGTCTGTCCCCCTTAATGATGCGGGATGGGCGGAGTATGGACTGGTCTATGGCGGACTGACACATGAGAAGGAAGTCGGACTTTTGTCAACCTTAAATTATAAGATAGAAGGCGGGTATTATCTGAATAACAATTCGATGCATTTTTCAGATTTCATCCATTTCAAATCTTCCCCATTATTGATCGATATGATGGGTTTCGGTGAAAGCTTTTTTTTACTGGATCACTACAGGGCCAGTACAAATGAATATTTCCTGCAGGCTCATGGCAAACTGACATCTTCCTTCCTCCTGCTAAAAATGCTGCCCTGGTTCAGTGAAAGGCTCTGGAATGAATCTGTATCATTAAGCTATCTGAAAACCCCGCAGGTCAACCATCATATCCAGGTTGGTTACAGTCTTAACGAGATCGGATTTGTTATGGATATTGGCATATATGCCGCATTTGAGGACTGGAAGTATTATGGTACAGCAATGAGGTTCAATTTAAGATTCTGATCTCCTTGCACCGCAAATGTTTTTTATGAAAAAGGCACCTGTCGGCTTTGCCGCTTTGGCTCTTATTGGCCCATCCCTGGTTTGGGTTTCAGAATACATCGGTTCCGGTGAAGTGATCATCGCAACTCGTGCAGGAGCACTCCTGGGTACCGGAATTTTATGGTCAGTTGTAATAGGTATTTTCCTGAAATTCTGGATCGGCATGTCAGGTGCACGGTATACAGTAACCACCGGAGAAGGAATGATGGATCTTTTCGACAGGTTACCCGGACCCAAACACTGGGCAGTATGGATGATAATGATCATACAGCTCGCTGCAGCAGCTATTTCCATTGGTTCGGTTGCTTCAGCAGGTGGTATTTTTCTTGCACATATAACGCATCTTCCAAGGTTTATCTGCGGGTGGCTGATCACACTGGCGGCATTTGGGATTTCCTGGAAAGGTGAATTTATCTGGTTAAAACTTACCATGAGTGTGCTCATACTCACCGTAATCATTGGTGTTGTATATGTCGCAGTGAATGTTTTCCCTGAAGCAAATGCCTTCTTATCAGGATTAATTCCTTCAAAACCTTATGTTGCCCATTGGGCTATGGATCAAGGGATAGACATCAACCCCTGGCGGGAAATCCTTCCTTTGCTCGGATGGGGAGCCGGGGGATTTGCAAGCCAGGTATGGTATAGCTATTGGGTTATAGGGGCCGGATACGGAATGACCCGGAAAGATGTGTATGGAAAACCTGCTGATCTGACTCTTCTTAAATCTGTGGATAAATCAACTGCGGGAGAAATCAGGGGATGGAACAGGGTTGTCACCATGGACGCTTCCTTCGCCATGATCATTGGGATTCTCGCCACAAGTGGATTCCTGATTGCCGGAGCTGGTATTTTAGGCTCAAAACATCTTGTGCCTGAAGGAGAATCAGTAGCCCTGCAACTTTCCGAGATTTTTGCTGCCAATTGGGGAAAGACAGGTGCATTCCTTTTTGTTCTTGGAGGCACTGCAGCCCTCTTCTCCACCCAGATCGGACAACTTGCAGGTTGGCCGCGATTGCTCTCCGATGCCTTCAGAATTTGCATGCCAAAAACAGCTGAAAAATATTCCTGGAAGTTACAGTTCAGATCCATTCTTATCCTGCTTTCTGCTGCAAGCATGGTCATTATCTATACGCTTGGATATAAACCTGTTGTGCTTGTAAAATTCGCTGCTGTCTTCGAAGGATTAATCCTCACTCCTTTTCAGGCAATAGCTATTTTTGCAGGCTTATACATCATTATGCCAAAATTTTTTGAGGCAGAGGTAAGAAGGCTTTTAAGACCTCATTGGTCCATAGGAGCAGGACTGATTGTCGCTTTTTTATTTTTCACGTATTTTATTGTTGTACAACTTCCGGCGATTTGGTAGTGCAGGACGTACGGTGATGGTGAGCTGGTGTGATTCGACGCTTCAACGGCCAGGCATGAATCGAAGTCACTTTCTGAGCCTCTTGACGGAAGGGACTGTCTGCAATCTCGCATTAACAGCCTTCTCCTTTTCCAGGATCAACCCACTCATAATAAGGTATTGTGCAACAATGTATGTAAGCATAATCAGAAAACCAGCATAGGGTATCTCTGAATGAAATTTATTGATCGCTATCATACTGTCGGAAACCACAAAAAAAAGTGAACCCGTAAATACAAGTTGAAAACTCTTACGACCTACCCTGTCACGCCTGTTCAGTGCCGCCAGAGACATTCCAATAAGGCTTAATGCATATATAAGTATTATCGGGATCATTAACCCCTCCAGTCCCGGAAATAGAAACAGGTAAATGGCAACTCCATAACCAAGAAGCGGGATGATCCAGAATGGATTTCGCAAAAGGAAACCCTTGATACCATTCTCCTTATTTCTTATGAAAACCAGTATGTAGGCAATCTGGGCAAGAAAGAATCCTCCCACCCCTGCATAAAATAACATCTCATTGTTGTATCCACCGGAGAACATGAGCAACATATCCCCTATCCAGCTGAAAAAAAACGCTATCAAAACTCCTGTCAGTAAGGACCGCTTCCTTGAATTCAGGGTAAAATAAATTGATATCCATATCATTATCAAAGGTTTTACCGGATATTCAAGCGATACATTGTTAAGTAGTCTTCCCAGCAGTTCCACTATAACAATAATTGCAAACAGGACGGTAAGAATAAGGTTTCGTTTACTCATAATTAAAGATTTCATTAACTAAATCACAATGCTGTTCATTGAGTGAGCTTTCAAAATAATCGAGTATGTCCTGTCATCCAGCTCACAGCTGATATTCATGTCCTCATCTGAAGGATTTACCATAAGTCCCACGATCTCCCCTCCCGGATTCTCAAAAAGTAAACCGAAATCAAATCCTTGCGGTGAAACAATTTTACGTGCACCTGGTCTTACAAAATGTGAAAGGTGTTTCATGAGGTAGAACTCCGGATTTCTTGTCACATAACCGGTTTTTGAATCAACTGAAATCAGGGAATTCTGTTTCCATCCCCACATGCTTTTACCTGTCTCATCAAGGATCGTATTCCAGTATATGTAAGCATTGGCCCCGTTCTCCATGTAGTGTTTCATAAGACTCCAGGTATATTCTGCTGCCTTCCAGTCGTTTGAACCATCGCCGCATTCAGATTCTGTCTGCATTAATTGCATTTCAGGATATTTTGCGTGAACTGCAGGAATACAATTTTTTCCAGCCCATTGGAATCCAATACCCTGTATATATTTCCGGCTGCAGGAATCCTGAAGAACAGTATCAACTTTCTCAATTGAGGCCCTTTCAATGGTCCCATACCAAATGTCAGTCTCTAAATTCCTCTTTTCGAACACAGGCCCCAGGAATTTCCCGATAAAAGTATTGAGGTCTTTTGCGGTCCAAACACAACTAGGAAAGTTCTGGCAGGAGTTGGGCTCATTCTGCACATGCACTGCATAGACATCAATCCCCTGCTCACGATATTTTTCAATATATTTTGCAAAGTAAAGCGCATAGGCTTCCAGGTACTTTTCCTCCATAATGAACTGTGTCTGCCCTTCTTTTCCTGCTCCCTCCGGAGAGAGATCATTTACCTCTGCAGGTCTGCAGGCATAATGCCCGTTAACCTTCATCCAGGCAGGAGGGCACCAGGGTGAACCCCAGATTTTCAGATCAGGTCTGATTTTGAGGGCTTCTTTCATATATGGAATCAGGATTTTCATATCCCTGTCAAGATTGAAGTTTTCCATTGCAAAATCACCTGGAGTATCATTCAATGAATACCAGTTCCTTGCATAATCATTCGCACCTATAGGCATCCTGCAGATCGTAAAATTAAAGCCGGTCTCAGAATAGAATTCTTCCAGTATTTCCTTCTTTTGCTCCCCGGAGATCATATTCAGGGCATCCCAGCCAAGTTCATTGAAGCATGCCCCGAACCCTTCCACAACCTGGTCTGCCTGTGCATCGATGATGCCGATCACGTTCGTTGTTCCGGTAGCTTCCGAAAAGTTCAGATTTTCCTGGTACCAGCGGAGGTCGTTGGTACTT
>CAYSAH010000204.1:4592-7095 GCA_964428945.1 uncultured Bacteroidaceae bacterium
AAATACAGCTCCGAAACCGTCAATGCCTTGTTCATACGCTCTATGGATAACGAAATGCGAGCCAATAATACCACCAGCCTTTAATCCGCTAATCCGGCTTGTTTGCCAGTAATCCCCAACCGTTGAAGAAGTCAATGTGGAACCACTATTGTTACTGCAACTGTAACTAACCAGTAAAATAAGAAAGAGTGTAGTGTACAAATTTAGGTTTTTCAAGGGTAAAAGTATTTGTGTTAATGTTGAAATAGCCAGACTAATCTCAAGCGATTGTTTCTCAAATATAAAAAAAGATCGGAATATCCTTCTGGATAATTTAATACTGAAGAACTTGCGCAATCGATTGCAATTACCTAACTTTGTGTATGTCTGAAAATAAAAAACATATAACAATTCATGACATAGCTCTTGAACTCGGTATCTCTGCATCTACGGTTTCAAGGGCACTTCAGAATAACTCCAGGATAAGCCAATCTACAAGGGATGCCGTTCGGAATTTAGCTGAATTACATAATTATCAGCCTAATACAATGGCTGCGTCCCTGAGAAAAGGACGCGGAAATACTGTAGGACTTATTGTTCCCAATATAAACAGGAGTTTCTTTTCGAAAATTATCGGGGGGATAGAAGAGGTGCTCAGTCAATCCGGCTACAACCTGATGATCTGCCAGTCAAACGAAAGTATTGAAAAAGAAAAAAATGCGCTGACAGCATTAATGAATGCAAGGGTTGACGGAATTATGATGTCTCTTTCCATGGAGACTAAAACTTACGACCATATCAGATCTCTTCTCGATCGCAAGGTAAAAATGGTTTTCCTGGACCGGATTCCCCCGGATATTCGGTTAAACTCTGTTGTGATAAATGATCATCATGCTTCCTATAAGATAACCAGGCACATACTTGAAAGGGGATTTAAAAGACCAGCTTATGTTGGTGGTTCAAATTGCATCAATGTATATTCGGAACGACGGCGAGGTTTCCTTGATGCCCTTGTCGATTCCGGTATACATCCAAGAAATTCATACCTTATTGAAAAAGCCATGACTCTTGAAGCAGGCCGATCTGCATTCTCGGAACTCATGTCCCTGAAGGAAAGACCTGATGCTATTATTTGTTCAGGTGATTATTCGGCCCATGGCGTCCTGCTCGCTGCGCTTGAAAACAATATTAAGGTTCCATCCGAAATGGCAGTCAGTGGGTTTGCCAATGAAGAGTTTACATCTTACACAATACCATCTTTAACTTCTGTAGATCAGAAAGGCGATGAAATTGGCAAAAAAGCTGCTGAAATATTCCTCTCGATCGACAATACCAACAAAAAAAGGAATATTATGATAGAACCGGAGATAATATTCAGGGAAAGCACCGGAAAAACGAAAATATAAATATCAAAATAAATAAACCAATGGCTACACATTACGAAATTCGCTATTCAAATCATCCTGATGATGCTAAACATTACGACACAGACAGGTTAAGGAGGGATTTCCTGGTAAGCAAACTGATGTCCCCTGACGATGTGAACATGGTATATTCAATGAATGACAGGTTCATCCTCGGTGGAGCTGTCCCTGTAAAGACAGAATTGAAACTTGAGGCGATCGATCCCTTAAAAGCACAGCATTTTTGCGACAGAAGGGAACTGGGAATTATAAATGTCGGATCAGCAGGAAGGATCAGGGCAGATGGAAAGGAATACCTGCTTAAATACAAAGAGGCCATCTATATTGGAGCTGGAACTAAAGAGCTTGTATTTATCAGTGAATCTTCACATAGCCCTGCCCGATTCTACTTTAATTCTGCACCGGCCCACAGATCCTATCCTACGAAACACATTACACTTGAAGAGGCCGAAAAGGTTGAGCTTGGTTCTCCTGAATCGAGCAACGCCAGAAGGATCAATAAACTGATTGTTAATACAGTCGTAGATATCTGTCAGTTACAAATGGGGATGACAGAATTGAAACCGGGAAGTGTATGGAATACCATGCCTGCACATCTTCATATCAGGAGAATGGAGGCTTATTTCTATTTTGAAGTTCCCGAAGATCAGGCGATCTGTCATTTTCTTGGCGATCCAAAAGAGACCAGGCATATCTGGTTGCACAATGAAGAGGCAGTGGTTTCCCCTTCATGGTCCATTCATGCCGCGGCCGGAACAAGCAATTATGTTTTTATCTGGGGCATGGCAGGAGAAAATCTTGATTACGGCGATATGGATGCCTTTGGACCCCGCGATCTGAAATAAAAACCTTAATATAACAATACACGTATGTCAACAAAATTATTTGACCTTACAGGAAAGACCGCACTGGTCACAGGAGCAACCCACGGTCTTGGAATGGCGATTGCAAAAGGACTTGCAGAGGCAGGTGCCAGGATAGCTGTTAACGATATTTCTGAAGAAAAACTTCTAACAGCAAAGCAGCAATATGCAGACCTTGGCATTGATGTCTCCGTTTATAAATTTAATGTAACAGATGAACCAATGGTTCAGAAAATA
>CAYSAH010000205.1:0-7087 GCA_964428945.1 uncultured Bacteroidaceae bacterium
AAGGTACGTGGGTCGTTCCATTTTTTACGCGTGCGCTGCCAGGAGGTGGCATAAAGGACCTCCGGGTTTGAAGGGTGCATTGCCAGATCAATAAAGCCTGTTTCGGCGTCAATATACTGTATTTTCTTCCATGTTTTCCCACCATCAGTCGTTTTGAAAATTCCCCGGTCCTTGTTGCTGGTCCATTCATGTCCGGCAGTGGCAACATACACAATATCGGGGTTTTCAGGGTGAATCAGGATTCTTGAAATGGTAAAAGTATTTTCCAGGCCCATGTGTTGCCATGATTTTCCCCCATCTTCAGTTTTCCATACTCCGCAGCCTGCATTTGAAGAGCGGAAAATATTTGCTTCCCCGGTACCGGCCCAAACAATTTCTGGATTGGAATCACAAACATCTATATCTCCGATAGTTGTTGTTCCATAGTTTTCAAAAACAGGTTCGAAGGTAACTCCTTCATTCATGCTTTTCCAGATACCACTGCTCGCTGTAGCCACCCAGATGGTATAGTTTTTACCGCGGGGTCTCACTGCTTCGACATCGGTGCAGCGCCCGGAAATATTGGTCGGCCCCAGAAACTGCCAGTGCAGGGAATCATAGGGTGATTCAGCACACATCGCCTCATGTTTTTCATAGCCTGCGAGTTTTGATTCGCCGTCGGGAACAGGCTTTTTTTGGGAGTAGGAGGGAAGCAGGGTTCCCAGGAACAACATGAACAAGAATACTTTTTTCATACGTGGAGGATTTACCCGTAAAGGTAGAGAAATATGCCTGATTTGGTTCCTGGAAACGATCTATTGTAAAGCTTCCTGGAATGTGTTTATAAATTTTTCCAAATTTCTTCGCGTTTAATTCAAATTCAGTCTAAATCCTAATAGGATAATCCAGAATTCTTAAGTCAAATTCACAATCTTTTTCTTTATTTTTAGTCTATCCAAGAATGGATAAATTAAATTCTATTAACCTAAAAAAACCCTCAAAATGAAAAAGTTTTATTAAATTCTATCAATCGCAGTACTATTATTAATTCACTCCACAACGGAAGGGCAAATTAAAGTTAATACTTCCGGTGATGTGATGATTGGGTCAACAAGTAGTCCATCTTACGACTTACATGCTGTTGGGAATAAGTAATTTTTATTCAAATGAAAAAATGTATTCTTTCATTACTTTTAATACTATTACTATTTCAAGCCCATGCACAAGGAGTTAAGCCAGGAATTTCGCTTTATGGAGGTCCATCACTTTTTTCATTCATTGCAGACGAGGAATGTTATTTTTTAGATTATGTGTTTTCCTATAAAGCAGCTGGAGGGTATAGCTTTAAAATTGGAAACTTATTAGCTATTGGCACTAGGATTCAATATGAAAACAGCAAGATTAATCATTATTCTGGAGGAGATACGAAATCAACTCGCATATTCACCTTTGTCGGAGCACCTGTTGTGCTTCAGTACTATGTTGGTTCCAACTTAAGATATTTCTTAAGTAGTGGATTTACGGCAAATTATCTAACATCATTATTGGAGGAGTTTTATCCTAGTAGCGGTGAGTATAAAGAAGTCACTGATTTGACTGATAGGTGGAGAAGATTCAATTACGGTTTTTCAGTTGGATTTGGATATAAATTTCCTGCTACTGATAGAATTGAAATTTCTTTTGAACTTCAGAATACGTTTGGATTGAGGCCTTTAAATTCACCTAAGCCTTATAATACATCTGTTTATCCCAATTGTTTAAGCTTACTTATAGGAGTAGATTACAAATCTAAATGATCATGGATTACCTAAAATATGCAGCATCCAAAAGCTATGATGAAAATGGCAAAATTGATGAAATATTTACAAGGATGGCAATTTTCAAAAGACTCAATTTTGGGTTGATAACTGGATTTGGTTATGAAATGCCAATTACAAATCGAAGTGCAATATTTTTTGAACTTGAAAATGATTTTGAATAAGAGATTTGACCTATTATGTTTATAGCCCATCAGTTGTAAATCTTGATTTTAGAACAAATTGTTTAAAGATGCAAGGGATAGAAATAGTAAGCAGAGAGTTTCAGCAATGGTAGAGCAAGAAAATGATGTCCTTCGGATTCAATGTGAGAGCTTAAATTCTTCATCAGCTTACTTAAAGATATTTGATATAAATGGCAGGTTCATCATGAAAAAGAGTATTCCAACCGGTGATTCCCGTGTTTCGTATCCGTCTGCCCTGAACGGATTGTATATTATTGAGGTTAGGAATAATGAAATCAATTATCATCAAAAGGTAATAATTTTTTAAAATATTACAATTTACCATAATCAGTAAGTCTTTCCTTTGTTTGATTTGGGTCACAGACTTACCTGAACATGATTGTTACACGGATTATGAAGATGTAGTAGTTACCTACAATATGACCTGGGACCTAGATAATACTTTTTGCGGGGATATTCCTCTTACAAACAACTCAACATTAATCATTTCAGCCGATATTTATCTATCCAGAAAAAGTACCTTTACCGTAGAAAGTGGATCAAAGCTGAAAATTGATGGTGGCCAGTTAAAATCCGGTCATGTTGTCATCGACAGTGGCAGCGAACTGGAATTAACAAATGGCGGTGAGATTGTAATTTTAAAAGAATAGAGATAAAAAATTCTCACCTGGCACTGGTCTTCCACTATTTCAATGCTGCTAAGCTCATTGTGGCCCTTAGTGTCTTTTTTTCCTTTGTGAAATAGCTGTTACACAAAGGCACAATAAGAAGACACAAAGAAACATGAAGTTTCTTTCCCCTATCTCAAAGCCGCCTTGCTCAACAAATGTTCAGGCACGTCGACATTAAATTCAATTTTATCAATGATAAACTCCGTGCCGTCGCCTGTTTTCAGCATGTCCTTGAAAACGATTTTCCCGGGGTACCACCTGTTACCGATCCGCCTGATATCGAGCATTTCCGTTTTCTTCAGCAGGGTGCCGCTTTTTGCGTATAATTCCTCTTTAAGCGGAATGTAGCGTGATTTATCTACCCAGATCTTCCGTGTCTGGTACGCAACATCACTTGCTTTTGCCTGCATTTCAACGATCCAGCAATCGGCTTCGTTTATACTTTCTGATCCCACGACCACAGCGTCATATTTGCTTCTCAGCTCGGGATCATCCATCATGTCTTCGTACGACAGGTCGGAGCCCATAAGCGATTGTTTGAGCATATGCCCTGAAATCTGAATGGTCCTGTCGGTTGCCGGGGAGAAGATCCATAGCTGGTCGTCCAGCTTCAGCATCTTGGTGCCTTTTTCCCTTGCCGGAGCAAGGTACTCGGTGTATGCTTTTTCATTCCCGACTGACCATGATTCAGATTCTACTGTTCTTGAGACACGTGCCCCGTGAATTACCATTTTTGATATCACATGCCTGGTTTTTGCCGACATGTTCTGATCGATCTTATTAAGTATTTCATCCCCGGTGGGCTGTGCAATCACACTAACCGGGAGAAGTAGTAGTGTTAGTATTATCAAATTGGTCCTCATTTTCTTTTTACTTTTTACTTTTTTTTTTTTACTTTTTACTTTTATCCGGTTCCTGAGCGGAGTCGAAGGATACTTTTTACTTTTTCCCTGTACCTAAGCCTGCAGCTCTTTGAACAGTTCTGCTGTCTGGCGTTTATAGATTCCTATCCCTCCAAGGGCTGCTCCTAAAATTGTAGCGAAAAGGCCCGGTATAAAACCTATATAAAAGGAGGCAGAAGTAATCTCGGCTTTAAATACGCCGGACATCATCATTGTGGAATCCTGCATGATCGAGCTGAAATCAAGTCCCTTGGATAAGAGTATGGCGAATATGAGCCCAAATACTGTCCCGAAAAACGAACCGATGATGCCTATAATAAGTGACTCACTGATAAGACTCCTGTAGATATGTCCTTTCCGTTCGCCGATAGCCATTCGCAATCCCATTTCCCCATACCTTCTTAGTCCTCCAAGAAGGCCTGCATTCCAGAGAACGATTGACATTGCAACAATAAAAATGAAAATAATCGTTCCCCCGAAAGCACCTGCTATGTCGAGCATGCCGCCCATATTGTTCAGGTCTCTCAGAGGCACCATTTCGGGGGAGAAGGGATCCCCTGCATCTGAATACATCTCATTGTACGCTAGGGATAAGGCTTGTGCAGCTTCATCGTCATAGATATTATCCGTGAAGTAGCCCAGTATTTCGCTGGTAGCGTTCTGCATATCCAGAGCATCCCTGATCCCATTAATGTCGGCTATAATTCCACCACGGTCAAGTGCCAACACTCCGAATTTTATAGTGCCCGAAACCGTAAAGTTTGTAATTGACATGGCCCCAAACATTGTGGAACCTATCAGGGTAACCGGATCACCTGGCACAAGCTTCAGTTTCTGAGCAAAATCTTCGCTAAGGAGGATCTCGTTTTTGCTTGCCGGGATTTTCCCTTTCACCAGTGAGGAAGCTATACGGAGTCGCTCAATTTCTCCGCTGTTGCCTGAAAGAAGGTCAATGGCCATACCGGCTGCCGGGCCCTGGGCAGAGGTTTCTCCGTTTTCATCCGGTGCGTCCATCAGTCCTCCGAAGCTGATCCTTTCCGTCCAGGTCATTTCAGGATAATTTTCCTGCAGCTTTTTGAGAAGTTCAGAAGACCCTAAGAGGGCCAGGTCATTTGGTACCTGGTCTATATTCTCATAGTATGATCTGCTCATTACCTTTACATGTCCTGTTGAAAACCGGGCTGTCATATCTACCATATCCGTGAATACTCCGTTTACCCAGGTCTGAAGAAGTACGGCAAGCATAACACCAATTGTAACCACTATGATTGGGAGTAAACTTCGCTGCCTGTCCCGTAATATTCCTTTTATAAAAAATCGTAACATAATTTCAGATTTTATGGCGTTATTGAATTTTCCCCCGGATCGCGTCGTTGGGATTCATTTTTGCAATTCTTCTGGCAGGAATATAACTTACAATGCTCGTTGCCAGGGTGACAAGTAATATTGTTCCCAGCACAAGGGCGGCACTGTAAATTGGAATAATGCTCTCTGGAATTGGCATACCGAAATCATCGACACCCTCCGGCATTCCAAATCCCACTTTTCCCATGTAAATTAACAGGGGTGTTCCATAAAGGGCACCGAGGACGATTGCAAAGACCGCATGCATTGCCCCTTCAACCGTGAATACACCAATTACCTGTTTCCTGGTCATTCCCATTGCAATGATGGTACCGATCTCTTTCTGCCTGCGAAAAATTGAAAGGATCTGGGTATCAAACACCGCCAGCAGGGCCAGGGCAAGCAGAATAATGTACAGGACTGCACCCCCTGTTGATTTGGTTTTGATCATTTGATCAATGTTGGACTGCAGGTCTTTGAGGCTTTTATAATTCCAATTTTCATTTTCAACATTTGCCAGCGCCTCATCACCTGCCACAATAATCGTGGCTTCATTGGACAAATCAAGCATATTCTGAAGGTTTTCCAGAGGGATCCAGAATTGTCCTCCATCTACTGAAGGTACTGTTGAATTAAAAATTCCGGCGATCCTCACCTCAACTGCATCAAAGGTGCCGTTGGCATCGCGCCACCTTACAAGGATAAAGTCGCCAGTTTTGGCTCCAATGCTTTTCGCCATCCTGCTTCCGATAATAGCAGGGACTTCTCCTTCCTGGGAAACAAGTTCGGAAGTTGGCAATTCAAGTACCTTCTGGTTAATATTTATTCCTTTTAAAAGAATACTCTGGATCCTTCCGCCCGGGTAGACTGTTGCAGGGGCTATGAGAATAAGGGCAGCATCCCTTTTATTTGCTGCCTGGTCCAAAACAGGAGGAATCTCTGCGTGAGCCTCATTCAATGTAAAGGCGTCGTATGGATCATATTGCTGCTGCCAATATTGTCCTTTCCCATACTCCCAGGCAGCTGAATCAGTTCGTGCCTGCTTCCCCCAGCCCTGGTACATTCCGTTGAGCAAGATAATGATTACGTAAGCTATGGAGAGGATGAAAGCATTCAGGAAAGTCCGGAGTCCGGCTCCCATCAAATTTCTTATGGCGAGTTTTATTGCAATCATGATAAACCTCCTTTCAGTTTTTTATGATATCATCGGAAACAACTTTGCCATCTTCGAGCCTGATAATTCTTTTCAGATATTTAATAACCTTGTCGTCGTGGGTTGCAAAAAGGAAAGTGGTATTCAGTTCCTTATTTAACTTAAGCATTGTATCCAGGATATGGAAGGAGTTTTCCGCATCCAGGTTTGCTGTTGGTTCATCTGCCAGCACCAGTTCCGGCCTCTTCACCATAGCTCTGGCAATTGCGACACGTTGGGATTCACCCCCTGATAACTGCTTTGGTTTTGATTTAATCTTTTCTGTAAGACCAACCCATTCCAGTGCATCCAATACTGATTTTCGTCTTTCAGCTCCCGATTTTTTTAGCAGAAGCAGTGGGAATTCAACATTTTCATAGACTGTATATACAGGCATCAGGTTATAGGTTTGAAAGATAAAACCTATATGCTCCTTTCTCAAAACTGAGGCGCGCTTTGCCTTGAGCTTGCTTACGGACGAGCCGATAATATGAACATCACCTTCACTGGGATCATCCAGGGAACCTATAATGTTCAGCATCGTGGTCTTACCTGAGCCACTTGGACCAACAAAGCCGGTGAATTCTCCTGCCTCAAAACTGAGATTTATGTCATCCAGAGCCGTGAAATAGCCACCGCCAACAGGAAAGCGCTTTACAAGCCTCTTAATGGTAATAATACTGTTGTTATTCATTTTTTTGAGTTTTGTATGATAACTTATAAATATGCATTCGTTAATTTCATGACAGCTGAGATATGTTCCTTGCTTAAACTGTATTTTGACGAGCTGACCATTTTATTTTTTTCATTAAAGTATTTTCCGCTTACAGATTTCAGATCCGGAGAGCTCGCCAGGTATACATACGATTCTGCCATTTTTTCTGCCGATATGGAAAACTTACTTTTTAATGAATAAAGGAACTTGTTAACCCGGGAGATGTCAGGATAGCGGTTGATATCAATTTTAACATTGGTAACCCTGATACAATTTACGGTA
>CAYSAH010000206.1:0-7059 GCA_964428945.1 uncultured Bacteroidaceae bacterium
GATTCTGTAAATCACATTTTTCACAATTACAACTGATCATAAGAATTGCCTATTGTTATGTTGCCCGACACAAACATATATGATAAATATCATAAACTGATAGATATCATATTGTTTTTTAAATAACAGTAAATGCAATATGATAATTTTGGACCGGAAAGCGAAAGAATATTCAAAAAAAATTAACAATAAGTTACAATAAACCAAGACTATGGCAAAAAAGATTCTAATTCTAGGAGGAGGCACTGCAGGTACCATGATGGCCAATAAATTAAGGAAAGGCCTGGAGATAAATGAATGGGAAATTACGCTTGTTGACAAACACAAGACCCATTACTACCAGCCGGGCTTCCTCTTTATTCCCTTCGGAATTTATAACAGGCATGATGTAATAAAGCCTAAAGGAAATTTTTTCCCATCTCATGTAAGAATTATTTACCAGGAGATCGACAGGATTGAAGCTGATGAGAACAAGGTATTTCTTATGGATGGAACAATATTATTGTATGATTTCCTCATCATTGCCACTGGCACTGAAACCAGGCCTGATGAAACGCCTGGTCTGAAAGGGGAATTATGGTATAAGAATGTTTTCGATTTCTATACGATTGAGGGGGCAGTGGCGCTCCAGCAATTCTTTAAGAGCTGGGAAGGGGGCAAACTTGTGCTGAATATTGCTGAATTACCATTTAAATGCCCTGTGGCACCGATCGAATTTGTATGCCTGGCCGATGCATATTTTACTGAAAAAGGGATGCGTGATAAAGTAGATATCACCTTCGTCACTCCTCTTCCGGGAGCATTTACAAAACCAATTGCAACCAGGATGCTGAGCCAGTTGCTCCAGGAAAAAAATATAAAAGTTGTTCCGGAATTCTATCTTGAAAGCGTTGATAATGAAAAGAAGGTGATCCGTTCCTATGATGGTCAGGAAATTCCCTTTGATGTCCTAACAATTGTTCCGGTGAATATGGGTTCTGAAATGATCGAGCGCAGCGGACTGGGAGATGACATGAATTATGTCGACACGGATAAACACACCCTTCGCTCTGTGAAATATGAGAACATCTTTGTTTTGGGAGATGCCTCAAACCTGCCTACCTCAAAAGCAGGTTCTGTTGCTCACTTCTCCGGGGAGATATTGTATGAGAATATAATGAGCGCCATTGAAGGTCGTCCGCTCACAGCAAAATTTGACGGGCACGCCAACTGCTATATTGAAACCGGGTTTGGAAAGGGAGCACTGATTGATTTCAATTATGAGACGGAACCACTTCCAGGAACCTTCCCCTTGCCTGGTATCGGACCATTTGGTTTGTTGAAGAACACCAAAATAAACCATTACGGCAAATTAATATTCCGCTGGATCTACTGGCACATCCTTTTACGTGGTAAGGAAATGCCCATCGAGGCACATATGACCATGGCCGGTAAGAAGAAGGTAATTGCTTAAAACAACCAGGAAAATGAGTAAGAATAAAGAAGTAAACCTCCAGGAACTGGATCAGAAAGTGGATCTGATCCTGGAATATATCAACCAGCAAAGGCTGAAATCGGAAGCCTTGGATGACCTGGTGGCCGATGCATCAATCATTGGGAAAGACCTCTATAATTCAACAGTAAAAGCACTTGACGATCAGAGTATTGAAATCTATCCTGAAGAGCTGTCCGAACTTGGAATACGCCTTATCAGGAATATCAGGAATATAAATGTAATGCTCGATTTTCTTGAAAGCATGACCGACCTCGCCAAGGATGTCGCACCCATAGCAAACGAAGTCATCATCGATGGTACCAGGAAGCTGCATGAATTTGAGCAGAAGGGATACTTCGATTTTGCACGGGAGATGGGATCAATTGTTGATAATATCATCACTCATTTCAGTAATGAAGATATCAAATCCCTGGCCGATAATATTGTAACGATCATGGAAACTGTGAAGAACCTGACACAGCCCGAAATGCTTCAATCTGTAAATAATGCCGTTAAGATCTTTGCCAGTATGGACATTGATCAGGCACCCCAATACTCTGTATGGAAACTGCTGCGGGAAATGAACCAACCAGAAATGAAAAAAGCATTGGGATTCTTTGTGATGTTTATGAAAAATCTGAATAATACTTCGAAATAATAACTTTTAAAATTTTTAATCATGGCTGAAAAAACAATAGCTGGAAAATCGATCTCCCTGAATGGAGAAGGTTACTTAACTGATGCCTCCCAATGGGATAAAAATGTTGCAAAGGAAATTGCAAAGGAGGAAGGGATTGAATTAACCGACAAGCACTTTGAGGTAATCGAATTCTTACGGGCCTCAAATGCAAAGGGGGAAGCGCTGACAATCCGGAAGGTAGGAAAATCTGGAATTACCGATATTAAAGGATTATATGACCTGTTCCCGGGCGGCCCTTTAAAACTGTCCTCAAAGATAGCCGGTATTCCAAAACCAAGCAGTTGTGTATAAACTAAAAATCTGAAATATAATGTCTGGAAAAGAAAGCCCTTTAAAAAAGGTATGCATCATTTGTGCCAAGGGTACAATTGAGGATGTGTATGCTACACTTGTAATGGCAAACGGTGCTGTTATGGAAGGTATTGAAGCTAAAGTATTTTTCACCTTCTTCGGCCTGGATGCAATTACGAAAAAGCAGATGAAAAAACTGCATACTGCAACTGTTGGAAATCCTGCAATGAGAATGCCCGGAGGTTTACCCTTCCCGTCCATTCTTGGAATAATCCCGGGTGTGGAAGCAGGCGTTTCTGCAATGATGAAGAGTTCAATGGATAAATTGGACATTCCTCCCGTAGAAGAGTTTTTTGAGATGATCACTGCCGGCGGAGGTGAATTATACGCCTGTAAGCTTGCAATGGATATGTTCAAACTGGAAAAGAAAGATCTTTACGAAGGTGTGAAAGATGTTCTGACCGTTGGAGAGTTCTATGCAATGTGTGGTGGTGAGAATACCCAGATCATCTTCACCTGATCCGCTCGTATAAATTTTGGGAGGTCTCCTAAGCCCGATTTGAACAATTTTAATTAACCATGAAACAGATCTTCCTGGCGAGACTTTGCTAAATATATTTTACGCAAAGAGGCAGCGAAGGAATATTATCAAAGAGGCTTCAGGGACCCCCAATTTTCACTAATATTCACTGAATTTGCGGTCTTCGTAACCAAACCTGTCTGAGACCATGCCAATGATCTCGTTAGCTGTACTTTCAATGGGCTTGTTGGTTACATTTATTTGTGTGAATCCTCCTTTTTCAAAAATAAAGTTTGCATTTCTAAGTTCCTCTCTTACGGCGATCTGGTCAATGTAGGTGGCGTTTTGCGAATCACCCATCTGCGACAACCTTTTGCTTCTTACTGAAAGAAGATGGCTCAACGAAATTGTAAGCCCGAATACCCGATTGGGATCAACTTCAAAGAGCTCCTTTGGTGGTTTTATACCATTTACCAATGGCACATTGGCAACTTTCCAGCCAAACATCGACATATATACACTCAGGGGTGTTTTCCCGCTCCTGGAAACCCCTGTAAGTATAATCTCTGCTTTGTGCAGTCGCTGGGGATTCAATCCGTCATCATGGTTCAGGGTGTAATCAATGGCCTCCATCCTGTCGAAATACTGGTGGTTGATCCGCCGGTACAGTCCCGGGATGCTTATCGATTTCAGGCCCAGATCCTGTTCAAGGTAATCTGCCAGCGGTCCCATAAAATCTACATTTTTTACCCCCTGAAGTGCACACTCCTTAAGCAATTCATTTCTCAGTTCGGTCTTTACCATGGTGTGAACCAGCAAGCCCCCTGAGGCCTTCACCTTTTCGACCACTTCCCTTATTCTCTTTACAGATTGTACATTTGGAATGATCTTAACAGGGATCTTATTGTCGGGATATTGAATGATCAGTGAATGCACCATTGTATTTCCGGCAACACCTTTTCCTCCGGAAACTACGAATATCGGCAATGTGGTTCTATCCTTGTCTTTCTCTAACTCCATATAATTTGTCTGTTTATGGGTTTTCAGATCTGCAAATACAACAAAATATATTCCTGTTAACACATAAAATCATCCGTTCCCTGAGACTCCATGTCCACCTGGACTACTCTCCTCCATATTCCATCAGGTAGGCTTTGATAAAATCGTCCAGTTCACCATCCATCACAGCCTGTACATTGCTTGTTTCAAAATTCGTTCTCAGGTCCTTGACCAGCTTATAAGGATGCATAACATAATTCCGGATCTGTGAGCCCCATTCGATTTTTTTCTTTTTTCCTTCGATCTCTGCCTGCTTTTCCCTTCTTTTCTGAAGTTCAATTTCGTAAAGATGGGATTTCAGGATTCTTAAGGCATTCTCCCGGTTTTTTCCCTGCGACCTGGTCTCTGTATTGTCAACAGTTATACCTGTCGGCAAATGCCTGACACGAACTCCTGTTTCAACCTTATTGACATTCTGTCCGCCCGCTCCGCCTGAACGAAAAGTGTCCCATTCAATATCTGCAGGATTTATAACAATATCGATGCTGTCGTCCACAACAGGGGCAACGAATACAGAAGCAAAGGAAGTGTGCCTTCGGTTCGCTGAATCATAAGGCGATAAACGAACAAGTCGGTGAACCCCCGATTCTCCTTTCAGGTATCCGTATGCATATTCACCTGTGAATTCAAGTGTGACAGATTTTATACCCGCTTCATCCCCGGGAAGGTAATGAAGTTCCCTTACCGAATAACCGCTTTTTTCACCGTACCTTATATACATGCGCATAAGCATTTCGGCCCAATCCGTACTTTCTGTTCCTCCTGCCCCGGGATTGATCTTCATGATTGCTCCGAAAGCATCTTCCTCGTTTCGAAGCATATTTTTTGATTCGAGCGTTTCAGCCAGCCTGAGTGCAAGCATGTATTGCTCCTGGACTTCCTCCTCACTCGATTCACCTTCCTTAAGGAACTCAAAAAGCACCTTCAGGTCTTCAACCGCAGTCTCAACTTCTTTATATGCATTGGTCCAGGCTTTGATCCTGGAGATATTTTTCATTTGCTGCTCAGCTTCCTTCGGGTCATCCCAAAAGTCTTCAGCCTGTGTTAATCTTTCTTCTTCTTCTATCGTTATTAGTTTCGCATCTACGTCAAAGATGCCTCCTTAACGCAGCCAGCCGTTCAATAAGATCTTTCAATTCTTCGTTTGTGATCATATTTTTCTTGTTTTTGTAAAGATAGTTTTAACTCTTGAAGCGTCAAAACCGGAAAAAGGACGTATCTTGATAAGAATTCACAATCAATATTTTATAATGAGAAAAGTTGGAATATTTTTCGTCATCATTTTCCTGGCAATTCTAATCAGCCCGGCTTGTAAAAAAATGATAAAACCGAAACTTAATATTATGGTCGTTGCTGGCGGACATAGTTTCGACACAGTTGAATTTGTTGATATGTTTAAATCCTTTTCCAAATACACTTTCGATACAATAATGCAGCCACGGGCAAACAGGATGATCGCAGAAGGCAGGGTGGGTGAATATGACCTGATAGTTTTTTATGATATGTGGCCCGAAATTGACAGTGTTACAAAGGCTGCGTATTATAATCTGCTTGGCAGTGGGAAAGGGATGGTATTTTTGCACCATTCGCTGGCCAGTTACCAGGATTGGCCGGAATTTCAGAATATCACCGGGGGAAGATATATTAGCCAGGAAGCGTCAATCGACTCCGGATCGTGGTCGACATACAAGCATGATCTTGACCTTGAAATTAAAGTTACACGCAGTGACCATCCTGTTACCCGGAATGTCAATGACTTTACGATTCACGATGAAGCTTATGGAAATATATTCATGAAAAGTGATGCAATGGTTGTTCTCACCACTGATCATCCCGACTGTTATAAGAATGTTGGTTGGGTAAACACCTATGGCAATTCCATGATTGTTTATCTCATGCCGGGCCATGATAAGAACGCCTATGCAAATGAACAATACAGGTCCTTGTTAAGAAATTCAATGGTTTTCGTAAACAAGCAGAAATAAACTAAATTCCTTCAATTTTCCTGATAACCCGGTAAATCTCTTCAGAAGTAAATCCTCGCTGGGCTGCAAATCGAATTAATTTCGCCTTATTGGATGCTGTCCTTATATTTCCTACAGACTTCAACTTCGTTCTTAGCAGGCCCGAAAGAACTTCCTCAAATTCCCCGGGATCAATTTCATCCAGGGCCAAAGAAATTATTTCATCAGGTATATCTTTCTGACGCAGTGAATATGAGATTTTTATCCTTCCCCATTTATTGAACTTCAGCTTATCTTTTACAAAAACCTTTGCATACCTTGAGTTATCCACGAATTTCTGTTCCTCCAGGTATTTAACCGCCTTTATAGCCTCTGCTTCAGAAAGTCCCCAGCTTTGAACTTTTTCCTGTATATCAAAGCTGCATTTTTCTGTCGCACTGCAAAGATTTGCAGCTCTTGACAGTATTTTTTCGTAATCAGTCATCCTGTTTCATCGCTTTAATAAACCTGTCCCGGCCATGGATATCCTTCATTAAGCGTACATTTTTAAAACCTGAATGTAAGAATAATTGTCGTGTTTCGTCGCCATAATTTTCATTGATCTCAACCCAGACAGCACCATCGATGGAGAGCCTGTTTTCGGAAAAACGGATGATCGCCCTGTAAAAGATCAATGGATCCTCATCTGGTGTGAAAAGGGCAAGTTCAGGCTCATAATCCAAAACATTTGGAGCCATGGCTAATTTATCCTTCGGGGTAACGTATGGGGGATTACTTACAATTATATCATATTTAATGTTTGCTTCTTCTGGTCCTATATCAAAAATACTTTTATGGATGAACACAATCTCCACCCCATTTTCAATTGCATTTTTTTTTGCAATTTCAATTGCTCCTGCATCAAGTTCTATTGCCTGAACCCTGCTCCCGGGGATATTCCTGGCAAGAGTTACTGAAATACATCCGCTTCCACTTCCGATATCTGCTATCATGGCTTGATGATTTGTATTTTCCTGGAGAATCTTTGATACCAGTTCTTCCGTTTCCGGCC
>CAYSAH010000207.1:0-7037 GCA_964428945.1 uncultured Bacteroidaceae bacterium
ATTACCGGTGCTTCCATGTAGCGATTCTTAAAGAATCTGCCTTAAACACCTGAAAACCCTGTGAAATCATCATTCAGCTGTGAAATATGCAATGTGCTGTTTTCCTCGGAAGAATGAATATGATAAGCCTTCCCATCAATATCAACGAAAAGATTCATGTCCCGGGACATTTGTCCATTTTGGAAATCCCTTCCTAAAATATTCAAGGTATCCGGATGAGCGGGCAAACAGCCCAGTCCCCCGCAATACTTTTCCCTGATCGTATCATTTACTGCTTCCTTATGAAAAGCCTGAACATTTACAGGCCAATCGCCGGCATTGGGACGCAGGCTGTAAAGATATTCAAACGGACCAGTTGGCGAATCAGAAACTGCCACACCTGTTCTTGCTGCATCGTAGCCCATGTCCTTAAGCTCCAGGTGGAACCACATTACAAATTTCCTTGTGGCAGGATTATAGATCACTTTTGGTCGCTCAAGAATACATCCCTTCTCAATGTCACTTCCCTTTTCTTCAATCACTGCGAGCGCTATCCCGGCATCTTTCCAGTTATAAAGGTCTGTTGATGAATATACATGCACTCCCACATGTGCCCTGTTGCCTTCCTTCCCTTCGATCTTATGCTCCCCGTACCAATAATATTTCCCTTTATGGAACAAGATCCCACCGCCATGGGCATTGATGTGAATACCCTTATTGTCGGGCCAGATCCGGGCGGGTTTGAATGAGGTATTTTTTTCTTTTAGGGAACAGGAGCTAAATAGCAGAGCGAAGAACAGGATCAGTGGATATTTCATTTTAATCAGTTTTGTTAACGAATATACTTGTCTTTGGTTCTATTACAGATCAGTTGGATAATTATATTTTGTTTTTTTGAGCAATTCCAAACCTTGTCGCTTTAAAACCTGTTTGTGTGAATTGAAAAAATAATAGGTGCCACCCTGGTATTTTCTATTGAGTCTTCAGCAAAAATAACTTAGCTTTCCGTTGAATTAAATCCCGACAAAATGAAATATTATTTCCTCCCGGCGATCTTTGTTTTACTGATCCTGTCCTGCAATAATAATGATCTGCAGCATCAGAAGACCTTGCCTTCTGACGGTCCGGTACAATTGCATCCGGATAATCCTCATTATTTTTTATACAGGGGAAAAGCCCTCGCATTGGTCACTTCCGGGGAGCATTACGGAGCGATCCTTAACCTCGATTTTGATTATAAAAAATACCTGCAAACTCTTTCGGAATCGGGGATGAACTATACACGCATTTTTACAGGTACCTACTTTGAATTACCGGGGGAGAGCTTTGGTATTCAAAACAATACACTGGCCCCTTTCAAGGATAGAGTGATCACTCCATGGGTAAAACAGGAAGCTGACAGGGAGGGAGGAGCAAGTTATGATTTATCCCAATGGAATGAAGCCTATTTTATACGTTTGAAGGATTTTCTTCGCTTTGCATCTGAGAAGAACATAATTGTGGAAGTAACACTCTTCTCCTCTATATACAGGGATGAACATTGGGAAATTTCTCCCCTGAATCCGGAGAATAACATAAGTATTGACCACCCGGTGAATCGCTTCGATGCCCAGACCCCGGATAATGGAGGACTCATGAAATACCAGGAGGCATTTGTGCGAAAAATGGTACAGGAATTGAATGAATACGATAACTTCTTTTTTGAAATACAAAATGAACCATGGTCAGATCATGCAGTGGCTGTTTATAACATTGTGAACAAGGAAGACCTGATCGAAAATGACTGGACATACAAAGTAGATTTTGCCGATGAGAGATCCATGGCCTGGCAGGAAAAAATTGCATCAGTTATTGTTGAGGAAGAGAGTTTACTTAAAAAACAACACCTGATAGCCCAAAACTACGCAAACTTCAGGGCATCGGTCCCAAGCGTTGATGATCACATCTCCATTATAAATTTTCATTATGCCTGGCCGGATGCAGTTGAATGGAACTACCATTTTAACCGGGTGATCGGATTTGACGAATCAGGATTCGCCGGTTCCGGTGACCAGGTATACAGAAGACAGGCCTGGCAGTTTATGCTCACCGGCGGTGCACTATTTAACAACCTCGATTATTCGTTTTATGTTGGGAAGGAAGACGGGACAGGTGTAAACAGCGCCCCAGGAGGAGGGAGCAAGGCCCTAAGACAACAGCTTCGAATTCTGAGTGAATTTTTGCACAGCATGGTACTGGAGAAAATGCATCCTGATCATACCTGTGTACTTAGCGCACCGGGTTTGATCCCCTATGTTATTTCGCATAAAGGGGAGAGCTATGCGATGTTTCTCAGGGCAAATGGTACAAAAATGACAAGTCTGAAATTAAAAACCGGGGAGGGGAAATTCAGAATTAGCTTTTTGAATACGATCACCGGTAAATATTCGGACCCCCTTATCCTGAGTGCCGAAGAAGGTATTCTAAGCATGGATATTTCAATTCCGGAGGGAGAGCTGGCAGTGATAATCAGGAAACAATAAACTGGACTCTACCTTAGGTTAAATTAATTCAGGAAAATTCCGGCTGCTGGGCAATATCTGAACTCGGATTAAGCGGATTAGGGGATTTGCAGGATGTGTTTATTAGTTTCCCATTAGGAAACAGGGTAGTGTTCCATCCAGTGTGTCTGGATCCGGTTCCACTTTTACCGGAATAAAACCAGGAGAAGATTCTTGAACGTCTTGATCAGAAAATTCCTCACGGTATTTTTTTGCCCAGTACTGGAACGTTGAAAAGGCCAGTCCCTGCTTTATACAATAGATTTTCTGTGGGTGGTTACTTTTTCTCCAGGCCTCCACATGAGCAAACATTTCCGCCTGGGTGTGTCTTTGAGTTTTTCTCATGTGCCAAATTTACGCACACAGTTGCAGCCATAAATGACGGGGTTGGTAGGATGGATACAATTTGTCCGTTTTTTCCACCCCATTATACTCAAATTAAAAATTAAAGTATTAGTTAATTCTTTTTCCCCCTCGTCGTAAACTCACCCCATGTTTCAATACTACCCCAACTAATCCAAAACTCTATAATATCATTCTTAATTTCACCTCCTAAAAAGTAAGTTCGGTAGTAATCGCCATATTCAGGCCATGTAAGATTTCCGAAGGAATCAACTGTAAGATTGCTTTTTTGGGTCCAAAAAATGTCTCCTGCACTAAATATCGTGTCACTGCCCCAGTCAACAAGGATCTTTTCCTTTGAAGAATCCACTATTGATATGTTACCTAAATAGGCATATGTAGTATCTATCCAAGCTGAACTATCGGCACCTACAGAAATAACAAAATGATGATTAATTGTAAATGAATAATTTCCAATATATTTTTCCCGATAATCTGGTTGCTCATTATTAAGGAAATCACAGCCAGTCATCAAAAGAAATGTAACCATTAATATACCAGGACAATATTTCATAATCATATTTTTATTGGTATTTTACAAAATTATCTTTCTTATCGTCATGCTATTCTTATAACAAAATCTGTTAAATGCTAATAGCAAATGGTTGGAATTGCTGAGAATTCTTTACCAATGGGGACGCTAAAGTTATTGTTTAGTAATATATAATCTGAAGCGCGCATAGTAGCATTGGGCACGTTTACAGTGGTGTTAGAAATAGTAATAGATCCCTCTCCTAATTGATCAATATTATAACTTTTAATCTTTTTGCCATTGAAGTCGTGTATCTCTATAGATGCACTGTTTGCATTAGCAACGCAATACTTGATGGTAGTGAATTCATTAAAGGGGTTTGGAGCATTTTGATATAAGGCATTAGATACTTGACCAGTCTCAAGCGTTTCATTATTAGAAGTTAAACTCTTTTTAGCGCTGATACTTAAATTTGAGATTTGTACTTTGAGCTCCTCCAGATCTCTTCTTTGATCTTTTAGGGCTTCAACCAAGAGAGGAATAACAGAAGTATAATCAACACTAAGTTTCCCAATACTATCTTCAAATACAAGCTCAGGATATATATTTTTTAATTCTTGAGCTATAAAACCAAAATGCTTGACTTTAGCAATTGTATCATCAAGAATAGTCTCATTATTTTCGGAAATTGCACTTTTAGTTTCTTCCTTTAATTTATATGAGTACGTATTCAAATTATAGATATTTTGAAACTCATTTTCAATTAGTTTTATATCGGTCTTTACAGTGGAATCAGAGTACTGGTAAAGAGTTCCTGCAATAAATAAATTTCCTGATGGGGTTAATGTCATATCATATGATGTGCCATTCAAATAGAAAGTGAGATTATTACCAGCACTATTAAATAATACCTTTGCGTATTGGCTTGGCTCACATCCTCTGTCATAAAAAATAATTCCCGCTTCAGTTTCGACATCATTTGATATTTCAATACTCTTTGAACTTCCGGATAGCTCAAGGAGTGATGTTGCAGTTTGGGTAATGTCTCCAAGAATTAAATTGCCGCTAGATTGTAAGCCTTCGGCGTACTACGTATTGCAAAAATCTAAAATACTCCAGGATTTGTTAGAGTAACTCCAGGGATTTCCAGAGTTTTGCTGAGTTTTGTTAGATTTTTTTCGAGTTTTTAGATTCCTGCCAGTTGTGTGGGAGCAGATCTGCCAGGTCCAGATCGTAATTAGCGTTATATTCCGGGATTCTTGTCAGGACATCGGTAAGCCATTCCCGGGGATTTACATCACAGGCTTTACAGCTGCCAAGCAGCGAGTACATAATGGCAGCATTCTCCGCAGCATCGTGATTTCCGCAGAACAAATAATTTTTTCTTCCCAATGCCAGGGGGCGGATCGTATTTTCCACCAGGTTATTGTCGATCTGATAACGTCCGTCCAGATGATACCTGGATAATCGGTGGAACAAGTTGTAGGTATAAGCTAGCGCCTTATGCATTCTGCCTTTTGGTATTGTCTTGGGATAATAGTTAACAATCCATTTTTCAAACGCTGTTTGTACAGGATATGCAAGTCTTTGGCGTAGTTCTGCACGCTCCTGATAAGTCAGGTTTTCATCATCGGCCATGGATTCTACTTTATAGAGCATGCCGATTTGCTCCAGTGCATACTCTGCTCCGGATTTATCCTCCTTTAAAGCTTCAGTAAACTTTCTTCTGGCATGTGCCCAGCAGCCCAACAGCAATACTCCTTTCTTATGCTCATAGATAGAATAAGCATCGTAACCATCTGTTTGTACAGCACCTTTGAAGTTATGGAGTAGTTCAACAACTACTTTCTGGGCTCTGGACCCCTTATCATAGTGGAAGAACACAAGCTTATTCATTACCGATCGGACTACCCATAAATATGCTTTTACGGCTCGCTTCTTTTTATTGTCTATCACCGGAACGGTGCTCTCGTCAACCTGGATATAATCTGTTGCAAGTACCAGTTCCTTTAATCGGTAGTACAGTGCTCTTAGTAAATCACTGCTTGCAGAGAACCACCCGTTTACTGTGGAAGCCGGCAGACTCACCCCGGCTTGTTTGAACATCGCTATTTGACGATGGAAAGGAAGGTGATGCATGTATTTATCCAACAGAAGCTCCGCCAGCAGACTGGACCCGGCATTGCTTCTGGGCAAAGGAAGCAAAGGAAGTGCAGCGATTTTTATATTCTTCTTCTGATCCGATCCTTCTTCTGATTCTTCCTTTTCTATCTGAAGTTCTTTTTTAAGCACATATTTTGGACGGATGATTTGACGAACATATAGTTCTCCAGGTTTGTGTTCCAGGATCTCGGTTACTTCCTGGCCAATACGCTCCCAGTTCTCATCGATACCTTCCGGTTCAATAACCTCGGTTTCTCTGCGAAGATGATCTGGTAATGGTAAACGCACCGGCTTGTTTTTCTTCTCCGGTTTTTTACGCTCATAAGAGATGATCTCTTTTGCAGCTTCCTCTATTACTCCCTGCTCCTCAGGCAGCACATCCAGACCGTCAAAGTCGATCTTTCGCTGATTGGGATCTTCAGGGATGTACTTCTCGCTGGTGGACTTCCAGAACTTCCTGCGATACCAGGCCAACTGATCTGTAAGTTTTCTAACCTCATCCTTTAGTTCCTTGATTATTGCCTCTGCCTTTTCCAGGGCCCCATTGTCAGTTTCACGCAAACCGGATAGCTCAACATACATCTCATCCCGCTCCTGTAAAAGCGCTTCGATCAACTTATCTTTTTCGGTGTTTTCAGACACTGGTTTCGCTTGTGTTTTTCCTGTTGCCAAAATAGAAAAACTCTCCACGAAGCCCTTGAAAAATAATCTTTTATTGTTAACACCCAAAGAACATTTGTTAGTAAGTTTTTAGCTTTTGCTTTCTTGGTTTTACGCTCTGAACTATAAGCAATAAATCACTCCATTTGATGGTCATAGAACCTGTTGCCGGATCATATTCCGGCAACCTGAAGCGTCCTGAGTCCAGCTTTTTATGATAGATTACCATCCCGGCATATTCCATGTGCAGGATCTTCATGATATTCTGTTGCCGGTTAATGAAAATAAAGACCTCACCATTCCGTACATCTTTGTACATCTCCGAAGATACCACACCACTCAAAGTGTAAAAACTCTTGCGCATGTCAACCGGATAGGGATAGAGGTAATAATCCAGATTTTGATGAAGATGGAACATCCTTAATGATCGTAAAGGTGAATAAGCGTACGTAGTATGCCCAGGTCAAGATCCTGCTTCACCCGAAGTATGGTCCCGTTTGGATAAACCAGTTCCAGCAGTGCTTCTTTACCAGAAGGCATTTCGGAGCTTGTTGACCCCTTTGATAAGTCAACACCTGTTGGCTTTACGATTAAAGGTATAAAATCTTTCCTGCCGGATTTCCTGCTAAATTTTTTCTTCCAATAATGGAAGGTTGATTCCGCGATACAGTGATTCGAACAGAACTCCTTAATTGACAAAGCGGACTTGCGTTGTTCTTCAACAAGCTCTCTATACCTGGCTTCTTTATCCATGTGCTTTTTGCAGCGAAAGATACAGGTCCTGATAAGCGTGGGAAATACGCACTAGGCCGAAGGCTTAC
>CAYSAH010000208.1:0-7006 GCA_964428945.1 uncultured Bacteroidaceae bacterium
ATAAGGACGATTGGAAATGGTCACACGAGAGGATCGAACTTCTTTTCAAGGCATATGTAGCAAGGGATCTCTGGGAGACTGGAAAATTCTATGAAATATTCAATGAATCAGATCCAATTTTTATTAAAGCAAAAGAGATCCTTAATGAGCCACATTTCTATGTTGAGAAGCTTTGAAATGATAAAAATTAATGTCTGACTGGCTTGTTGAGAACTATATAGAAATACTCGGGGCAATCCTTAGTCTCCTCTACCTTTACCTGAGCATCAGGCAAAATATTCTGTTATGGCCGGTCGGATTTCTGAGTGCACTGATGTATGCAGTCGTATTCTTTCAGTCAAAATTCTACGCGGATATGGGCCTGAATGTGTATTACCTCATAATAAGTGTATATGGCTGGGTCACATGGTCAGGTGCTGCAAATAGAGAAAATGAACCTTTACCCGTAATTAAGGTTGGCAGAACCAGGCTGCTGGTTTTACTTCTTATCATCATAAGTCTTTTTTTTCTAATAGGTCTTTTGCTGGATAATTTTACTGATTCTCCGGTTCCGTATTGGGATGCTCTTACTACAGCAGGCAGCATAGTAGCTACATGGATGCTTGCAAATAAGATTATCGAACACTGGATCATCTGGGTTATTGTTGACCTGATCTCTATGGGATTATATTTAAATAAGGGCTTATACCCGACCTCTGTGCTATTTGCTGTATATACAGCAATGGCAGTGGCAGGGTACTTTCAGTGGAGAAGATCAATTAATACCGATTTATTGTGCGAAGAATAGTACTTACAGGGCCCGAATCAACTGGGAAGACAATCCTTTCGCAAGCATTGGCTGTACATTTCAATGGAATATCAGTTCCTGAATATGCCAGGGAATATATCGGGAAACTTAAGCGTCCTTACACCGAAACCGACGTTCTTGAGATCGCCAGGGTTCAGATAAATCAGTACGAGAAAGTTACCGGTTCCAATGGGTATGTAATTTTCGATACCTGGCTAATAATTACGAAAGTATGGCTTGAAGTGGTTTTCAATTCAAGGGTGGACTGGATAGATAATGCAATACGGGACTACCAGGTCGACCTGTTCCTTCTTTGCGCTCCGGATATTCCCTGGGAACCTGATCCTCTTAGGGAAAATGGAGGGGAAATGCGGGAAACTCTATTCGGAACCTACCGGAACACAATTGAGCAACAGGGATTAAGCTACAGAATTATACATGGAACCGGCCCGGAACGACTCAATAACGCTATCTTTGCAGTTGAACAATTTTTTAAGCAACCTGGAAAGTGACGAATCAATTTCATGCTAAAACCCTCAAAGGTCTTGAGAATGTCCTTGTTGAAGAATTAAAGGCAATAGGTGCCGGTGATGTAACACCTGTTAACCGTGGAGTGAATTTCAGCGGTTCGATTTCAATGATGTACAAAGCAAATTTGTACCTCCGCACTGCCCTGAGGGTACTTAAACCAATCTTCAAATTTAAAGCTGACGATGAGGAAATTGTCTACAAAAAGATAATGGCCGTCGACTGGTCAGAATACATGACTTATAAAAACACCTTCGCTGTTGATACGGTCGCCTTTTCACAAGTTTTCCGAAACAGTCATTACCTCGAACAGAAGATAAAGGATGCGATCGTAGATCAATTCAGGAAAAGAACATCCATCCGCCCTTCAGTTGATATCAAAAATGCTGATATAAGGATCAATGTACATGTTCAGGATACCTACTTTACTGTTTCACTTGACAGTTCCGGCGAGTCGTTGCATAAAAGGGGATACAGGAAACAGATTCATCCTGCTGCCCTCAGTGAAGTGCTTGCTGCCGGTATGGTACTGTTAAGCGGATGGAAAGGAGAGGTTCCCTTGTTAAATCCAATGTGTGGATCCGGTACCATTGCAATTGAGGCAGCAATGATCGCTGCCAACATTTATCCAGGTATTACTGGCAGACCATATGCTTTTCAGAATTGGCCTGATTATGATCCGGTCCTGTTTGAAAGGCTGCTGGAGGGAATGCCTGAGATCAGGGAAATTCAAAAGCCGATTATTGCATCGGATATTGATAATGAAGCCATCAGGATTGCTAAAGTAAATGCAAGAGCAGTGGGTCTGGAGAAAGTAATATCAATAAAAGCCATGGATTTTCTTAAGGTGGAGGACATCGCAGAACCATCGCTGATCATTATGAATCCGCCTTATGGGGAGAGGTTGGAAGTGAATAATATAAATGAATTCTATTCAGGGATAGGATCAAGCCTGAAACACAGGTTCCCTGGTTCAAGCGCATGGCTTTTAACGGCAAATATAGAAGCAACAAAGTTTGTCGGATTAAAGCCAGAACAAAAAATCACTCTTTTTAACGGCGGATTGGAGTGTAAATACCTGAAATATGAACTATTCTCAGGTAAAAGAAAAGAGTTTAAGGAAATTTCAGTGTAGTATATGGACAAGATCACCATTAAAAAACTAATGTTCACTGAAAATATTTGAAATTGTTGCCTTAATTTGCTATGGTCATTTATTTTTAATTATATTTAATCTTGCAAAACACATACTCATAAGCCGAATAGCTAAATGTGCTGTTTTGTTAAGCAATTATTTTTTTTTATATTTGCTGAGCGAGAAGAAAGAATAAAATTACCTGTAAACTGAAGGTAAATTACATGAGCTTTGATGTAAACGAGTATTACTCCAAACTGAACGGTAACGACGTTCTGATTGCCTACAAAGGAAATGTTTCCAGTGAGTTGATCAGCAATGTTCTTGAAGTCGTTGAAGCTCGTATGGATGATTACAGTGAGGATTCAAAGATTCGTAAAAAGGTCTATAATGTTCTTGTTGAGAGCCTTCAGAATCTGTATCATCATATTGACGTACTCCCTGTTGAATTACAGAAGAATTTTGATGAGAAATTTGGAATACTGGTTGTTTCACGTGTTGAAAACAAGTATAAGATTTCAACCGGGAATTTTATTGAATCACACAGGGTGCCTCAATTAAAGGGTAAGATCGACAAGATCAACTCAATGACTCCTGATGAATTGAAGGATATGTATAAATTTATCCTTAACCATCAGCGGCTTTCGGACAAAGGTGGCGGAGGCCTTGGATTGGTTGATATTGCAAGGAAAACAGGTAATACATTGGATTACAAATTCAATAAGTACAATGATGAATATTCTTTTTTTAACCTGGATGTATTCATTGATTATTAAAAGAGAAAGTAACTTTATAAAATACGAACTATGGAACCATTGTTGATTGAAGGAACCGCTAAGACTCCAACAGTAAGATTTGACGCTAAGGAAGGTGTTATTGAAGTTAAGGGGCGTTCGATCCCTGAGAACTCGATTGAATTCTACAAACCACTTGTTGAATGGTTGGAAGAGTATAGTGCGGCACCTCTTGAGTTGACCCAGGTGAATGTGCAACTGGAATATTTCAATACGAGTTCATCAAAATGTATTCTTGATGTCTTTAAAAAGCTTGAAGCAATTCATAAAGGCAAAAATGAGGTGATCATAAACTGGCATTATGAAGAGGATGACGAGGATATGCTGGAAGCCGGAGAAGATTATGAATCTATCATCAGGGTTCCATTTAAAATGATTGAGATTGTAGAGTAATCTACTGGATAATTTTAATAAAGCCATCACAAACTTCTTGTTTGATGATGGCTTTTTTTATGTACTGAACAAATCTTACCAGGAAATACCTGCTGTTTATTTTTTTCTTACCAGGTTTTCAAAGAAATCAAGAAATCTCTTTAATACCCTGTAATATAGCAGTATATACAATCCGATCGTCATTATCCAGATCACTATAACATTTACCCAGAGGGTTGGAATAAATTTACCGAATACCATTTTCCTGGGTGCGTAAAAATGAGCCTTGATCAATTTTGACCTGGGATCAAGATAGATCGGCTTGGTTTTCTGGATAAGTTTATCTTTGTATTCAACAATTTTTTCAAATTCGTTTTTATTGGTCACAAATTCTTCCAGGCTCGTATTGTGGTGTTTTCTTTTCAACTCCTGAAGTTTTTCCAGGTCGAAGGTCTGCTTGATATCATTGCTCTCCCTGAATGCATTCCTGTATATTTCAGTATACATTTCTGATAGTGACTTTATATAACCGGCTGCAGCATTAAGTATCGAATCATTAACTTTTCCAGGGACAAGCATATCCAGGTTTTTCATTTTTCCGGTCCTGACCTCATCACAATAAGTTTTAAATACCGCCCTGTCCTCTGATTCCTTCCCGAGTTCCTTTCTGATCATGGAAAGGTAACCTTCAATCATTTCAGGATCCTTTGGATTTTTGTATTCTGCTATAACAATATTCAATTTATTCTCAAGGTTTTTGAGCAGATAATTGGATTTGAATTCAGCTACGCTTTTCTTTTTTTCTGAAATGTAGAAGTTGGATTGGTAATCGTTCTCCATGAATTCGTAAGTTGCAAGTGCCTCATAAGCCCATCTTGCTGTAATGATCTCACCGTAGAAAGGAATCCTGTCTGGTGCTGAGATCTTTGGATTCAGGTTTTCAAATTTTACAATAATGCCGCTCAGGATGATCTGGGGAATGACCAGGAAAGGGATAAGGATGTAAATTGTTACTACTGTCTTGAAACTGTCGGAGATAAGCAATCCCATTACATTGGCAGCAGCCCATGATGAGAACAATACCAGCCAGTATTCGAAATACATTCCCTTGATCTCCATAATTGTATTGCCAATGAGGACAAAGGTCAGGGCCTGGATTGCTGAAAGGAGAAGCTGCACAGCCACCTTGGAGAGAAGATAGCCTGACCAGCTGAGATTCAGGAACGCTTCCCTTTTCAGTATTTTCCTGTCCTTTATTATTTCCTCAGCACTTACCGACAATCCCATGAATATTGCAACGATCACCGACATGAATATATACACAGGTAAGTTGCTGTTTTCTGCAAGTGTATAGTTGAATTCATTTGTAACACTCACGCTATAGTATTTAACAATAAATGCCAGCAGGAATGCAAGTAAAGGGGCTTCGAGGAAGTTAATTACAAGATATTGAGTATCACTGATCTTTTTAAGAACATCCCGCTTAAGAAATACAATGAACTGGCGAAACCGGGATGGAGTTTTAAACGAGATTTCCGGCAGATCTTCCTTAGATGCTGTCGGTTGTTCCGATTCTTTATAGTCCTCATTAAAATATGTACTCCACTGCTGCGGGGAAATCCGGCGTGTATGGGTTAATTTTCCATATTCATCAAGTACACTGGTTTCAACAATATTGAAAACCTGCTCAGGATTTACATTTCCACATTCATGACATTCACTTTCGTTCCAGTCTGCATGTTGAACCTTGGTTTTGAAATACTGGATCGAATCAATTGGATTACCATTATATATAAGGTACCCTCCTGTGTCAAGTATGAGCAGTCTGTCGAACATCTTGAATATATCCGAAGAGGGCTGATGTATAACAACAAATACCAGTTTACCTTTCAGCGAAAGTTCCTTGAGAAGGTCAAGGATATTTTCACTGTCCCTGCTGGAAAGTCCTGATGTAGGTTCATCAAGAAAGAGGACAGCCGGCTCACGGATCAGTTCAAGTGCAATGTTTAGTCTTTTACGTTGACCTCCACTTATCTTCTTATTAAGAGGAGAGCCAACCTGGATGCCACGGATCTCGTATAATCCCAGGTTTTTAAGTACGTTGATAACAGTCGACTCCAGTTGTTCCTCCGTATAGTTATCGAAGCAGAGTTTTGCGTTGAAATAAAGATTTTGGTAGACAGAGAGTTCTTCTATCAGCAGATCGTCCTGCGAAACAAAACCTATGATGCCTTCGACGGCAGGATCATCGCTGTGTATATTGATCCCATTGATAAGTACCTGTCCACTGGTGGGTTTGCTTGCCCCGTTAAGTACATTCAGCAGGGTTGACTTTCCAGCTCCGCTGGCTCCCATTATGCCAACCAGTCGTCCGGAAGTTTCAGTAAAGTTAATATTGTGCAAGCCTATTGCCCCATTCGGAAACTTGAAACCGATATGATCGGACTGAAATACGATCTTTGATTTGACCCGGTCTTCAACGAATGAACTTACGATATCGCTGTAATATACAGGAATGATCTGCTGGTTCCTGATGGATGCCCCGGTATTCAGGGGGTAGGTCTTATATTGTTGCAGCAGCTGACCGTTAATATAGATTTCTGACTGGCCTATATACTTAACAAAATAGAGGTTCGTTGATAAAATATGTAATACACGAAGTTGCCCGGAAAGATTCTTTCTCTGGAAATGCTTTGCTCCCTTGGGAAGATCACGCCCCGTTTCCGTATCATCAACAAAAAGGAAATGAATAGAAGCTGCAAGTTTCTTGTCATTCAGAACAAATTCCTTGATCGATTCATATTCCTCCGCTACAATATTAAAGGTATCAGACACTGTATCAACAAACTCCATCTCCTGACCGGTACCAACCTCCGAATCAGACTTGATAAATTCGAGCAACTGGATCAGGAAAACAACTTTTTGTTGCTGGGTTAGTTCTTCGTTAATGCTTGTACAGATCTTTAAAACCCTAACCGATCTGCGTGAAAGAATCCGGTCTGCCTTTTGAGATTTCTTTTCATCTTCTTCTGCAAATTTTTGTACAAATTCATCGTAAACCACCAGGAATTCATCGGCAAGTTCCTTGTTGAGCTGCCTGATAAGAAATGATTCTACAATAGCCCTGCGGTCATCAGCTGAGCTTTCTGGTCTTGCGATGATTGCAAAAAGCTGCATCAATGCCTTAAGTATCTTTTCGCTCATAATATTGTTGTTTTTTCAGGCTAAACAGCTTTTTGCCTGACTAGCCGAAGATAAGAAATTTATGGAATAATTGCGAGTACTTAAATGCTTAACGGCGAATGAACTATCTTAATATTATGCCCACAGGTAGATGATCAGGAATAGCAAGGGGATAAGGATGCCTGTTGCGAGCAGTATTGCCCCCTG
>CAYSAH010000209.1:0-643 GCA_964428945.1 uncultured Bacteroidaceae bacterium
AAAACCAGGGACCATGAATAAGGCTGTATTTTTCGACCGGGATGGTGTGATCAATAATCCTAAAAAAAATTATTACGTTTTCAAAGTAAAGGATTTCGTCATTAATCGTGGTGTTATCGAGGCCTTGCAGCAATTACAGGATAAGAATTTTATGCTTTTCGTAATTACAAACCAGGGAGGTATCAGCAAGGGAAAATATTCAAAAGAAGATGTTGAATTGGTCCATCAGCATATGGAACAGGAATTTGGTAAACATGGCATCTATTTCTCAGAAATTTATTATTGCCCTCACCACACAAAAAAAGAGAATTGCCTGTGCAGGAAACCTGAGCCGTTAATGCTTGAAAAGGCAATAGCAAGGTTTGATATCGATGCCGAAAGGTCATGGTTCATTGGCGACAGGAAATCCGACATGGAAGCAGGCTCGAAGGCAGGCCTCCAAACCATCAGGGTTATGAAAAATCAGGATTTGCGAAAGATCATCCGGAGAATCAGTTGAGTCCGGGATCCTCCGGGAAATTTGCCCATGCCTTATATTTGGGATTAAATCCCGCAAGTGCGTTTGTCCAGAATTCTGTCGATCCACCTTTCATAACAAGCTTTGAGGGGATCTCTCCTACGAGCCATGCATTCATCGCCAACT
>CAYSAH010000209.1:653-6943 GCA_964428945.1 uncultured Bacteroidaceae bacterium
TTCAAGCTGCTTTTCCGACCAGCCCGAGTAGCCAAGGAAAAACCTGAGTTTATCCGGGCTTGCCTTCCCCTTCCGAACCAGCTCCTTCATTACCTCGAAATCACCTCCCCAGAATATCCCTCCTTTCACATGCACACTTTCAGGAATATCATCGCCAAGAGTATGTAAATAATGTATTGTATTGGTGCTTACAGGTCCACCCAGAGAAACAGGAAAATCCTCAGAAGGGAACTCCTCGAGAACATCCGAGATTTTCATTTCAAGCGCCTTGTTTAAAACAAAACCCAGTGAACCCGAAGCATTATGCTCTGTTAGGTACACCACAGACCTTCTGAAATATTGGTCCGAAAGAAAGGGTTCAGAGATCAGGACTCTTCCGCTCTCTGCATGCTTATCGTTCGATATTTTAAAAAAATCAATATTCAGGCTCATCCCTCTTCCTTTTCCGGATGCAATTTAAATGAATTTTGACGTAATCAAAATTTTTATTTAGACCAAAAATTTATCTCCCGGCTTTGAAGCATCCAACATTATAACGAAAATTTTTTCGACATATTTTAGTTATATTGCTGCTTAAATTCTGATCGTTGTATGAAGGAAACCAAGATCAAGGAGCCAGGAATACTACAAGCATTAATCCCAATTTTTGTCCTTATTGTCTTATTGACCCTTAATGTTTTATATTTTGGTGACAATACCCTTGACGGAGCAAATCAATTTGCACTTATTCTTGCTGCAGCAGTTGCAGGAATTATTGCTGTACTACTTGGACATAAATGGACTGATATCAGGGCAAGTATTGTTAACAGCATCAGTTCGGCAATGCCCTCCATTTTGATCCTTCTTCTGATCGGTGCACTTGCAGGGACATGGATGTTAAGCGGAGTTGTTCCCACCTTGATATATTATGGTCTGAAGATTTTTCACCCAAGCATCTTTTTATTTGCTACAGTGATAATTACAGGTATAGTATCACTTGCCACAGGCAGTTCCTGGTCTACTGTTGCAACCATTGGGATTGCTTTGATCGGTATTGGGAAAACGCTTGGTCTGAATGAAGGTATTGTTGCAGGTGCAATTATCTCCGGCGCTTATTTTGGGGATAAAATGTCTCCCCTGAGTGATACAACAAACCTGGCGCCTGCCATGGCTGGTACCGATCTTTTTACCCATATCAGGTATATGACCATTACAACCACACCAGCAATGGTTCTCACACTTGTCATCTTCCTGATCATCGGTTTTACATATAATTATCATGATGGAATGCAAGATATTGATCTCGTATTGACGGCTATTAAAGGGAGATTTGTGGTTACTCCATGGCTGTTGCTGGTTCCCGTACTTTTAATATTTATAATCATTAAAAAGGTTCCTCCTTTGCCGGCACTCCTGATCGGATCGCTCCTTGGTGCTTTATTTGCCCTGATATTTCAACCACATCTTATCAGGGAGGTAGGTGAGATGCTCAACCCTGGTACCAGCACATTTTTCAAGGCATCCTATATCAGCGTAATGCAGGCAATTTACGGGGAACTTAGCATCTCTACAAGCAGTGAAATGGTAAATGAGTTGCTCACAACAAGTGGTATGCAGGGGATGCTCAATACAATTTGGCTGATCCTTTCTGCCATGGTATTTGGAGGAACCATGGAATCAGCCGGGTTGCTTAAGAAAATTACAAAGTCAGTTATAAAATATGCAAACTCTACAGGATCACTTGTAGCCACAACCATTGGAACAAGCATATTTTTTAATATTACAGCTTCAGACCAGTACATTTCAATTGTTGTCCCTGGCCGGATGTTTGCCGGCACGTATAAAGAGAGGGGGTATAAACCGGAGTTGCTGAGCCGTACCCTGGAGGATGGTGGTACAATTACCTCAGTTCTTATTCCATGGAACACATGTGGGGCAACACAATCCAGGGTTCTGGGGGTACCAACTCTTGCCTATATTCCATTTGCGTTTTTTAACATCCTGAGCCCCCTGTTCAGTATCCTGTTCGCTTCAATCAATTATAAGATCCACCGCTTCTCTGATGACGATGTAGAACAGAAAGTGATGAAAGATGAGGACAGGAAAGATCTCTGATCAGACCGATAATTAATAGATTGCGGGGTACTTTTCCGGTGCATAGTCGTGCATCATCTCATAGACGAGTTCAAACACATCCTCCGCATTCGGATTAGAGTAATAATCGCCATCCGTGCTGTAAGCCGGCCTGTGTTCACGGGCACTCAGGGTCCTGGGTTCAGCATCAAGATGATGGTATGCTTTCTGGTCCTCAAGTACCTGCTTCATCATAAAGGCTGATGCTCCGCCAGGAACGTCTTCATCAAAAAACACAACCTTATTTGTCTTTTCCACCGACCTCCCGATCATACTGTCAATATCAAATGGCAATAGGGTCTGAACATCTATCAGCTCAACACTGATCCCAAATTCGCCCAGTTGCTGAACTGCAGTTTCAGCGATCCTCACACAGGCTCCATAGGTTACAAGTGTCAGGTCAGTTCCTTCAACGAGGATCTCGGGTTGACCAAGCGGAACGCGAAATTTTCCGAAATTAAGGGGCTTCTGTTCCTTAAGTCCGTATCCTTTTAGCGGTTCAATTACCAATGCCGGATCCTCGGCTTGAAGCAGTGTATTATACATTCCGGCTGCTTGTGTCATATTCCTGGGAACACATACATAAATGCCCCTGATCGAATTGATCACCATACTCAAAGGAGATCCGGAATGCCATATTCCTTCAAGGCGGTGGCCCCTGGTCCTTATTATCAAAGGTGCCACCTGGGCTCCCTTTGTTCTCCAGTGCAATGTAGCCAGGTCATCGCTTAGTGTAGCCAGTGCATAGAGCAGGTAATCAAAATATTGTATCTCGGCGATCGGTCTCAGTCCACGGAGGGCCAGCCCCAAACCCTGACCAATAATTGTAGTTTCCCTGATACCGGTATCTGTGACCCTTAGTTGCCCATATTTTTCCTGCAAACCTTCAAGGCCTTTATTAACATCACCAATCCTTCCTGAATCTTCACCGAACGTTACAATTCGTGGATCACTGGCAAATAAGGCATCAAAATTATCCCTGATGATCTCCCTTCCATTGACCTGGATATCCTTTTCAAGCTCGACAGGTACTGCCTTCACTTTAAGAGCAGAACGATCTGATTCATTGTAGAGCTTCGAACTGTATCTTTCATAGTTTTCATCCCTGTAATTCTTGATCCATGAAGACATAGCCTCCTGTAGTTCCTTCCGCGCAGGACATGTCTGACAAAGATTTCGCATTATCCTTTTTGCCGTGGATTGTATATCCTTCCGTATGGGATGCATAATCCTTTTCAGATCATGGCTCAGTATCCCAAGCTTATCAACTTTCTCCTGCTGACAATTACAGCTTCGGTTATCTATAATGGCCAGCAGATCATCCCTTTCCTTTTTCAAAGGGCCTATATAATCTTTCCATGCCGTATCACGTGCCTTCCGTGCGACGGCAATAGATTTTTCCTTCAGTGTATTCAGTTCTTCTGAGGTGGCATACCCGTTTTCAAGTATCCAGGCCTCCATTTTCACAACCGGATCAAAAGCCTTCTCCCACTCAAGCCGCTCAGGGGATTTGTATCTTTCATGACTTCCTGAAGTACTGTGTCCAAATGGCTGCACCATTTCATCAATATGGAACAATACAGGTATATGATCTTCGCGACAAAGCTTTATTCCCTTTTCAAAAACTTCAATAAGTCCGGGATAATCCCAACCATTTGCCTTGAATATTTCAATTCCATTGCTGTCACCATCTCTTTGAAAACCTGCAAGGGCCTCTGAAATACTAGACTTAGCTATCTGAAGATCCTTGTTGACATATATCACTTAACCATCGTCCCATACAGCTATTGCAACTGGGATTTGCAGAACTGCAGCAGCGTTGATCGATTCAAAAAACATTCCTTCTGCAGTACTTGCATCACCTATAGTTCCGAAAGCAATCTCATTTCCGTTTTTTGAAAGTTTGGCGTATTGATGTAGTTCCTTGTTTTGCCTGAATAGCTTTGAAGCATAACCAAGTCCTATCAACCGTGGCATCTGTCCGGCAGTAGGCGCCAGGTCAGCACAGGCATTCTTCATAGCAGTAAGATCATTCCACGATCCGTCTTCCTTAAGGCTTATTGTTGCAAAATGATTATTGAAATTCCTGCCGGCACTACCGGGATTAAGTTTTTCGTCGGTAAAACCATATAGTTGATAGAAAAACTGCTCAGGAGAAACTATTCCGGCGGCCATCATAAATGGGTGATCCCTGTAATATCCTGATCTCCAGTCACCCTCCTGAAAATACCTTGCTAAAGCTATCTGGGCTACTTCTTTGCCGTCGCCAAATATTCCAAATTTGGCTTTACCCGACAAAACTTCCTTGCGACCTATAAGCGCAACCTGCCTGCTCAGATGCGCCATATAAAAATCTTTGAGGATTTCCTTATTGTCTAATTTGATCCGTTTACTTTCCATAAAAAACAAATATCGGTTTAGAACCGTATTTCGTTTTCAGTTTTTTATCTTTGCAAGTAGAAATTTACACACTTTTGACAACAAAAAGGAGGGATTGTTCAGATGTTTTGGAATATACTTTTATTATCATTTGTGCTTATCAGCTTATCAATGATAGGATTGGCCCTAAATATCCTATTGAAAAAAAAAGGAAAATTTCCTGCATACCAGGTAGGTCATAACAAGGATATGGCTAAACTGGGCATAAAATGCGTGAAGCACGAAGAGATCCGTTGTTTTAAAGCCAGTCTGAAAGCCGAAGAAAATGGATGCTCCGGCTGTCAACAACTTTCATGATCATTTGTTATACTTCTGAAAATAAAAATCTATAAATATGCTGAAGGTAATTCTGGCGACATTCATATTGGTGATATTAGCTGTAGCGGGACTTGGAATTAAACTAATTTTTGACCGCAATGCAGAGTTTAAAGGTGGCAGTTGCCAGGCTGCGAATTCATCGGAAGAATTAAGCTCAAGGGGGATATCCTGTGGCTGCGGTGGTGCTTGTGAAGGGGAATCAGGCTGAGCACATTGCAAAATTAACTTTGAAGTTATAATGCAGTAAATACCATTCTGCTTTTTCTGCATTATAACTTCAAAGCTATTTAGCCAGCATTCCTTTCATGCCATCTGTCATCCATTCAAGGTATAGTCCGTCTTCGTCGGTAAAGATGAACAGTGCTTCAACGCCATCCTGTGATTTTATGAACTCCCTTCCTTTCTCAACGCCAAGTACCATGCAAGTGGTTGCAAGCGCATCTGCTGTTATACATTTATCACATATGATTGTAACGCTCAGAAGATTGCTCATTTTGGTATAACCGCTAAGCGGATCGACAGTATGGACTATTTTCTTCCCGTCCACTTCATAATACTTCCTGTAATTTCCCGATGAAGCCAGCGCCTTGCCAGACAACCTTACAACTTCCTGTAATTCCTGTCCCGGAAGCTGGTTTCCATAAAAGGGTTTATCGATCCCAACTCTCCATGCATCATTCCTGGAACTCACTCCCTTTGTTCTCAGCTCACCACCGATCTCAACCATATAATTAATGATCTTATGATTTTCCAGGAAATTGCAAATAATGTCAACAGCATACCCTTGTGCAATAGCATTAAGATCAAGCCTTGTTTCTGGAAATATCTTCCTGACTTTTCCATTTTCAAGGCTTACCTTATTCATCCCTACATATTGCATCAGGCTGTCAATTACGCCCTGGGAGATCTCCATTTTTCTACCCGGCCCGAATCCCCATGCATCGATCAGTGGACCGACCGTTATATCAAAGGCTCCCCCGCTTATTTCGTAAACCCTTTTTGATTCTTTGAATACTTCATCGAAGTAATTGTCCGTTTTATCCGTCAAATTCCTGTTTATGCGTGAAATATTGCTTGTATCAATATAGGTTGACAGGGATTGATCGAATTCAGCCAGCAAAGCATTTATTTCATCCTGTAAAAGCAGTGAATCAGACTTTGGAGACTGATAGGTCATATGATATGTTGTTCCCTGTGTAAATCCTGCGATAGAGATATAGGGGCCCTCCGCCTTTTTGGCCGTCAGTACATAGATTACCAGAGCCACAAGAACAGCAGCTAAGATATACCTTGCATATTTCATTTTATAAGAATTATAAGGTTACAGACAAACTTAAACAAAAAACCGCAATGTATTCAACACACATTGCGGTTATTGTATTGCAAATACCTTCTATCCGAAATCGTCAAAAGCGATCATT
>CAYSAH010000210.1:0-6926 GCA_964428945.1 uncultured Bacteroidaceae bacterium
TCAAGCCAACCGAGCGAAGCGAGCTCACGAACACAACTAAAATAAATAATTCGTGAGTAAAAAAGTGACTGGGGTATGGGGCAAGGCCCCAGTATGACTTACAATATGAAAGCTGTCTCAAAGTCAATTTGACTTTTGAGACACCCTCAAACTATATGTTTGCAGGATCTCACGAAGCAGTGCAGCAGGCTGCCATGATGTATTCTTTCCTGGGAACCTGCAAAATCAACAATGTCGAACCAACACGCTGACTCAAAGAGGTGCTCAGGCGAATCCCTGATCACCCGATCCAATACCTTGAAGAACTATTGCCGGGAAATCTTAAGCTCTGATCAAACTTATCAAATTATTACCGGCGATCTAAAAACAAGAGGGGGCAGATGGCCGACGATAGCGTGTTCCTCAGTACAGAAGATGTATTCCTCAGGTCCGACACAGTGTTCCTCAGGACCGACTTCCTGCTCCTCAGGTCGGGTGACGAATTCCTCACTACTGAGGAGCACGTTGTCGGGAGGCAGCTGAGCTGGTCCTGCCTGAGGTTTGAGAGTATCCGGCTTTCTATATCCATATTCATGTCCTTTCATATATTGGTGGTAATGAGTCGGAAAAGCTTAACTGACTTCCCCGATTTGCAATTAACTTCAAGACGGAGTCGCCATCGAAAAGAAGTTTAAGGTCAATTTCATGCTTAATCAATATTTACCTTATTTTTACGGGTCATTTAAATCTTATCGCGTGCAGACACATTCACCTACAAGGGCCATCCTGTTGTTTTCCTGTCCCGACCAGAAGGGCCTGGTTTCCATGATCTCGGGCTTTATCTCACAGTACGGTGGAAATATTATTTCCCTTCACGAGCATGTTGATTCCTTTGCCGGAACCTTTTTCCTCAGGGTGGTATGGGACATGGAGGGCTTTGAAATTCCTTCCGATGAACTTGAAAATGCCTTTCGTCCCGTTGGCAAGAAATTCGATGCAAACTGGAACATTCATTTCACAGGGAGGAAGTTGCGGGTGGCTGTGTTGGTCTCTAAATATGAGCACTGCCTGCAGGAACTGCTCTGGAGGCAGCGGCTTGCAGAAAGTGAATACGAGATCCCACTGATCATTTCCAACCATCCTGATTTGGAGCCCATGGCGGCTTATCACCGGATACCGTATCATGTGTTTCCCGTTACAGCAGAAAATAAAACAGGACAGGAGCAGGCTGAACTTGCACTACTGAAGGAAAACAGGATCGACACCCTTGTACTGGCCCGATACATGCAGGTGCTGTCGAAAAGCTTTGTGGACCAGTATCCAAACCGGATCATCAACATCCACCATTCCTTCCTTCCGGCCTTCATGGGAGGCAATCCATACAAGCAGGCCTACGAAAGGGGTGTGAAGATCATCGGGGCCACAAGCCATTATGTTACCGAGGATCTGGACGAGGGACCCATCATTGAACAGGATATCATCCGTATTTCTCACCGCGACAGTGTGAACGACCTGGTGCGCAGGGGGCGTGACCTGGAGCGTATCGTGCTTGCGAGGGCCGTGAATTACCATGCCGAACACCGGATATTGGTGAACGGGAAGAAGACAGTGGTGTTTGAGTGAGGCTGTGGGGTGTGGTGATGGTTTGAGATTTCATCGTGGTGAACTTAGCATTCAGGTGTAGGCTGAATGAGCAGTGCTTCAAAACCGGCAATAAAAATTTATGTTATAATGTTCTGCTTCGTAAAAAAATCAGTGAATTATAGAAATAGGTATCAGCAACTGGTTCGCTGTACACATCGAAAATCGTTGGTAAGTATTCCATGTTTGCTTATCGAGCTAATAAGAAAATATAACTGCATTAAAAGTTCAGATAATGAGATATAAAGGAATATTCCTGATCCTTGCCTTTCTTGGCGTTTCCTGTCAGGATAAAAGGCAGGCAGACCTTGTATTTCCGTTTTCACAATGGACAGTTGAAGGGGGAAGTCACAATATTTCCTGGCACTACCAGGAAGGATTTGAGTACAACAATTCATTTATAAAAGGCCCCGGGGAGGGTGAATGGGAGGAATGGTACAATCAGATTGTTGCTTACCGGAAAAATGTCAGGGAAAAGGCCGGGAAGGAGGCTCCCTATTTATTTTGTGAGTTTCCATCCAAAAAGGAAACCAGGATACATTTCGATAAATTTGCATACCAGTTGAAACTGATGCCGGGCGAAGAAATTGAGATTTCCGGACAAAGCCGCTCACCTGAAACAGATTTTACGATAAGTTTTGATTTCGACCTGAAAACCAAAGGCGAAGAACTGGGCTATGTGCTTCGGAAGAAACTTAAAAATACAGACAGCCTGTGGATAAAGTCTTCCGACGAATGGACAGTATTCTCTAAAACAATCAGAATCCCGGAGTATTCGGCAGACAGCTTTTCGCTGGTGCCCATACTCACTCTACAGCCAATTGAAAATGAAACACAAATTCTACTGCAGGATATTCAATTGAAAGTTCCTGAAAATGAAGAAAGAAAAGAGATTTTAAACAGGATCAGGAGCTATCTTAGCCTTCAGGAGACAAACAACAGTCTGAAAATCCCTGGAGAACTGGCATGGGCGCATCAGAATTTTGTAATGGGTTTCGTGTTCATCTGGGATGCGAAATTCCTGGACCAAAAGAATGGCAGGTACCTGGTGGATGAGTACTGCCGGACGATGAACAAAGAGTTTGGAGGCATTCAGTCTGTAGTACTGTGGCATTCCTATCCGAACATTGGTATTGATGAAAAGAATCAATTTGATATGCTTCAAGCGATGCCTGGCGGAATGCAAGGTTTAAAGCAGGTAGTTGATGATTTTCATAAAAACGATGTTAAAGTTTTTATAACGTACAATCCCTGGGACCTGGATACACGCAGACCGGGGAATCATGATTTTGTTGAACTGGCCAATGTAATTGATGAAAGTGGTTCTGATGGAATTTATCTCGATACATGGAATTGCTCAAGAGGAGTAATTTCGGTATTTGAAGCAGAAAAATCGATTCGTGATGAAGTCACCAGGCTGGGAAAAACTGTTGCTTTTGCCACCGAGATACACCCCGGCCTAAAGGACCTTTATGGCACCGATGCCTTAACAAGTTCATGGGGACAGGAAATAGAGCCTTTCAACTATACAGATCTTTCGCATATTAAATGGCTGATGCCGGAGCATAAGCAACATTACATCAATCGAATGGCCAAAGATCGAAAACCGCTCCTGGCGCACGCATGGATAAACGGCCAGGGCATGCAGCTATGGGAAAATATATTCGGCACAATGAACCTCTGGAGTGCGGGTCACAGAAAAACGCTCCGCAGGATGAATGCGATCTGGAATACCTGCGGATCCTTATATTTAACCGACGACTGGAAGCCCTTCCTGCCAACATCAGGCAAAGGCATTGTGGCAAGTCAATGGACTGTTGGAAATCAGGTTATAACGCATTTTGTTGATACCATAAAATCGGAAAATTCGATAAGATTTGAAGTACCCGGAAAGGCAATGAAATACTACGATCTGTGGAACGGAAAAGAATTACGGACAATTGAAGCAAAAGGTAAAATATATGTAGAAATTGCTGTAAATGATTTTGGATGTCTGCTGCAGACCGATGCCGGTAATAAAAAGTTGGATCAATTGCTTTCAATCCAAAAGGAGGAAAGCAGCAGAGCCCTGACGTCTTTTGATAAATATTCGCAGGAATTGTCCCTGAAAGAGCCATTGGCTTACCACTATGCATTTACTGAAAATCCTGGTCTTCCAAATGATTTATTGTTTGTTAAGGAGGGCGATTACACTTTCACAGCCAGGCATATCTGGCGCGAGGGGGGGTGCTATCCGGATATGGATGCCAGGGACAATCATGACCTTAAGCTCCAGCAGGAGGATGGTGCATTGAGGGTGGTTCATACGCATAAAGAGAAGATGACAAATTATTCCATAATGCCCCGGGTGATTAGCAACGGTGAGTTTGAAGAATTTATGAGATCCTCAGATTATCAGCCAGTGTATCCTGAGAATTTTCTAAAACACTGGAAAGGAGATGAGTGCCCTGAAAATTTAAAGGAAGAGCCGGTGGTGTACGTGAGCCTTGAAGATGCCAGGGCGTTTGCCGAATGGGCGGGCATGCGCCTTCCTTCAGAGTGGGAATGGCAATTGGCAGCCGAAATTCATGGAGATAAATTTGTGTTCAATGAAGTTTTTGAATGGAACGAAAGCGAGCGTTCTGATGGTTTTAACCGTTCAGTTAGTTTGCGTGGTGGCTGCGAATCGTGGCAGACTCCCAGCTCATGGTGGTACTTACCGGGGGCTCCTTACGGACAGATCGCCGGTGGTGCGCAGGCGTATAATTCCCATGTCAAATACTTCCTTATATACCCTGGTATGGACAGGGCCTCGACAATAGGGTTCAGGTGTGTAAAGGAATGAGGAGGCTGTAGCCCGGTGCTTCGTGGATTCTGTTACCCCAAAGGCTTACCTCGATTTTATCTTTCTCCAGTTTTTTTTGCTCCCGGGTGCAAGTAACTCGGGGTCTCGCACATAACGCATGTCCTCAACCGTGTAAAATGCATTCGGATTGTATTCCTTGACAACCGCAATTGCTTCTTGCATAACCTTTCTTTTCAGGGCAAGGAAAAGAATACCAACTTCACCCTCCCTTCCCTGGCCATTGACCGAGGTGACCATAAATCCTTTCGCTCGAAGAGCCCTGATCAGATCATCGGCAGGTTGCTTTGTGATCACCCTCAAAAGTTCATTCCCCATGGCAATCCGCTCTTCGATCCACATCCCTACAAAGGTTCCCATACCAAAACCTGCAGCATAAGCTACATAGGTAACCCAGTTGTCTAGGTTCTCCATAATCCTTGTAATGGTGATGATCCAGATAAGTACCTGGAAAAAGCCAATAAAGGGTGCAAATTTGCGGTATCCTTTTGAAATCATGATCACCCGGATCGTATCCAGGGACACATCAAAAATACGCGCTGTGAAGATCAATGCCGGCAGAATAAAATAGTCGAAATAGAAAGGGTCCATCTTCTTTTTTTTTTGTGAATTCTGAAGTTAAAGGTAGGAGGAAAAAGTAAAAAGTAAAAAGTAAAAAGTAAAAAGTAAAAAATGAGGAGGGGGAATATCGATCCGGGGCGCAGCCGGGCTCAGTGAGGCTATAGGCCGGGCAAATAAAGAATAATGCACAAGGAACAAGGAATGTTCCCCAATTATTCTGAAACAGGAATTATTGTTCCCACATTATACCCAAAAGTGAAAGCATGGTCTTACCGTATCTTCTTCCCATGATCCGGTAAGCTTCTGAAGTAAAATGCGCCTTATCAGCCATAACATCGCAAGCGTCAGATGATATTACATATGCATTGGGAATTGTATCAGGAAGTTTGTTGATTATCGGGTTCATGGCAGAACAACAACCGCCTGCTTCCTCGCCAACGACCTCTCCGGCAAGGATGGGCGTGGATGCAGGATCAAGAGAGAGGTCTCTCAGCATATCCTTGTATATCTTCTCTACGTAAACAGGCCATTCGACATCCCCGGTGTTTGTTTCCCCCTGGTGCAGGAGAATGCCTTTGATCACCCCGTCCTTTTGGGCCAGTCTTGCAAGACCAATAAGGTATTCGTAAGGATTGCCGTCGTAACGGCTTACCTTGTCGAGGAACCATTTTTCAGCGTAGGTAGAATCATATTCCTGGTAAATATCCTTATCGAATATCCTGATGTCGCATCCTCCGATGGCAACATTAATTATGCCGACCGAAATACTGTCTGGCAGGTTTTCAACCATGGTCCTGCCAAAATAATCGGATACGGATAGATTCGAATAGCACTGGCATACCGGAGGAACAGCCGTATACCAGTTGGCTTTTTTGCGGTCCAGGTTTTCACAATCTATGGCCTGGAACGTTTTGAATCTATTGTCAACTGTCATGTCCTGCTCCTCAATTTTACCAACCCCTTCCATGTTCGATTGACCGAAACACAAATAAATATAGAAGTTTGGATCCTGTGAAAAACTATTGGTTCCGAGTAAGAAGAAGGCCAGGAAGAAGATCGATTTTAATTTATTCATCATGTTAAGTGTTTTAATACATTTATATCTGTTGAAGAGGCTGCAACAAGAACATTATTAGCTTGCCGCAAATTCCTCATCTTTATTGTTTCCCACTTTTCCCCTTCTCCGGACCTTCCACGGCCTCCTCACAGGGACTTGACGGTCGATTATTACCGTTGCCTGTTTCAGGTGGCCTGTTGGCAGTGATGCAAACTGACCATTGGCCCATTGAACCTGGATTGTTGGTCCCGATAGTAACTTCCAGATTCCCGGTAAAGAGGTAATATTGTCCGGATCTGACAGGGTAGGGGGCTCCATTCACAACAGCAGCCCCGACGCCTCCGATGGGCATGAAGAAGAGGCTGCTGGCGGGCCCTGAATAGGTAAAGTTATCATTCCTGAGATCGTCCCGTGTATACGTTCCCCTCGGCGTTTGCAGGCAGAATTGCCAGGCAGAATTTCCTGGATTGATCCTTATTCCGCATGCTTCTTCCCCGCTAATTTCTTCTTCTACCCTTACTGAAACACTCTTACTGTCAGATCCGCATGCATTCTTCACGCCAACAACGATGGTATGCGATCCTGGAGCAAGTTTATACTTCGCACTCAGAACACCTGTTGCGGGAACGAACTGGAAGCCATTGTCGGCAGTGCCGTCCACGGTGAGGGTAATGTCGCTTTTGTTCTTCACATTGGATGCTGACCCGCTGAGCTCATGCGTTGCATCTGCGCGGCTTACCTCGTTCAGTGAGATAGTGACCCTGGGCGGAGTGCAGGGTTCTGCTAATGTAACTGAAACACTCTTACTGTCAGATCCGCATGCATTCTTCACGCCAACAACGATGG
>CAYSAH010000211.1:0-6926 GCA_964428945.1 uncultured Bacteroidaceae bacterium
ATAGTTGAGATCAGCAGGGCAAAGATCAGTGTAATCCGCAGGAGCCTGTTCTTTAAGGTCATTATTTCAATCCTTACATCTTCAAGGTAGATTCCTGTACCTATGATCCAGTCCCAGGGTTTGAATTCCTTCACAAAAGATAATTTTGGAACGATACGGGTGGAATCGTCCTTCCATTGCCACATGTAAGTGATGAAACCTTCACCGTTCTCAGCAACTGTTTTCACAGCCTCAACGAACAGGCGTTTCCCCTTAGGGTCCTGGTAATCAGACAAGTCGGTATTGATAAGTTCAGCACGGTAAGGATGCATGAACATCACAGGTTGCTTGTTGATGATCCAGAAATAGTCCTTGTATTCATCGCCGTATCTTATCTGTTCAATTCTTTTTGCTGCAAGAATTTTTGAACTGTCGGATTCCATTTTTCCTTCCAGAGACTCACGGTAGTATTCATCGATCAGGCTCCAGGCAGTATTTGTAAGTTCAGAGATCGTTCCCTTTTTTCCCTTCATAATGTTTTTTTCAAAAGCCGGAAGGATCACGATGAAGATCAGGAGTATGAAAAAACCTATCGCCAGCATCGATGGGAATACGATGGAGAAGAAGAAGCGGTTCAGGTTGTTTTCAGGCATTGCTCAGGTTTTAAGGGAATTAACACCGTACTGCCCTGATCAAAAGTTTCCCTGGTTCAAATATACAAAATCCGCTTCGCTTTTTGCTGTTTGTAACCGGTTGTATTCCAACACAAACAGGGAAATGTTCCAGCTTCTTCCTCCTGAAGGCATATTGCCTGAACTGCCCGTTTGAAACGGTATAGAATCCCCTTATATGCGTATGCCCGGTGAAAGCGATATTGCAATTATTCTTCTGCATGAGTTCAAAATGGGCTGAAAATTCGCCGGCCCTGGTATAGAAACCTTTCCTGAAACCGGACATATTCGGAAAGACATAATGGCTGAAAAAACCATTCACTCCAGGGTGCTCCTGTACAAAGTATTCAGGAAGGGTCCTGAGAAACTGAATATCTTCACTGCTGTAATTCGGTTCCAGATCGTTCTCCTCATGCAGCCAGATCTCATTGTTTCCTATGGTGGCGCGTTGTTCATTATCCAGTTCATACCAATTGGATGGAAAATCAAATGCAGCAGATTCCCTCGGAATGATCCGGGCCGAGTGGTAATCGTGGTTTCCGGGAACGATGACCGCCGATTTCTCCCGCAGCAGGGACAGGCAGGCACTTGCATCCCTTGTATTTTCATATTTATAGTATGGAACACTGAATCCTGAAATATCTCCCAGGCAGACAAGCTGATCGGCTCCTTTCTTCTCTATTTTATTTATCACCCTTCGAAGGCTGACAATATCCTCGTGGATATCTGAAATGATGGCAATGCGCACGGATGGAAAATTATTCTTCCCTTAAATTACGAAAAAGAACTAGTCCGGGGTTTGTTGAAGTAGTATTTTTTTTGTTTTGGAATCTCCGCTTCAGACTATACGTGGATTGTTACAAATTCGATTAAAGAGCTTACAAGGAATAAAAACGTGCAGATCCATTAATTATGAGGCTGTCTTAAAATTCAATATGAATTTTGGGACAGCCTCTTTTTTAAATAGTAACATCTAGTGAAACAATGTTCACCCGGCTCAGCGTTCTCCTTGTATTTTTCTTAAGGTGCCTGGATAGATATCCCCCGTGGCACCACGGAAATTAAATTCTTTCCTGATCAATTTTTAGAGCTTTCCTCAAAATCCCTTGCCTCAACTTCAAAAGGAACCATACGAAAAGCCTTTCCGAAATTCCGGTATCTTAAAAAATTTACAGTAAGGTAGAATGTGTAGTGTATAAGCACCAGCAGAGAACCATATTTCCTGAATTGAGCGATATGCAGGTATTCGTGCCTTGGAATTTCTGTAAGGCTGTTCCTGCAATACATTGTCTTTCCAAATACAAAGATCTCTGCACCCATTTTTACAGGCAGGCGGTGGTTCTCCCTGACCATAAAATCTTTTCCTGCCCGGAGGTCCAGCCTGTATTTCCTTGCAAAATCTGTCTGCATATCCTAAATCTTATTCTTCACCTTTATCTTCTTATACATATCGGCAGGCTCCAACTTTGAGAATGCAGGCCAGAGGTCCAGGGTTTCTTCCGGGGGAAGGGGCTTCACAGTGGAGTTGTTGATCGTGTCCCTTAAGGTATGCACAATGCATTCACGGACCGGATGGCTGCAAAGCGGGGTGAATTTATCCCATATCTCTTTGAAGGAATGATCGTGCAGGTTTCCAAGGCTGGCATTCAGCAGCACGCAGGGCTGTACATTTCCGACCGAATCCACGTAAACATTCTGTCCCGAAGTGGCCATACATCCAAGCTTGTCGGGATATTCATTGTACCAGGGCAGAACAATGGAGATTTTTCTTTTTCCGGAATTCTCCGCCTTGTAATAATCAATCAGTATATTCCTTGTCTCATTGTCGAGAAAAAGATGCCGGTTACCTTTGCTGTTTGCCCTTCCTACCGGCCTGATCTCATTGAGCTGAACAGAGTGTGCACCAAGAGATTCTGCCAGGTCAACCACCTTTTTAAATTCTCCCGACCGGGCCAGTTCGCCCGTGGTGCAGCAGACCGCAGAAACATAAATTCCCTGCCTTGAGGCCTCAGAAATTGAATAGCAAGCCTGTTTAAATGCACTGTTATTTTTGCGCTGGGCATTGTGCACTTCCTCCTGGTAATGATCGAGGCTCACGCAAATCCCCCCCAAACCTGCTTTTTTTAGGATCTTTAAGCGATCTGCCGTAACACCCATCCCAGAGGTGAATATCCTCGTATCCATTCCCCTTGATGCTGCCTTTATGAAATCCCCGAGGTCGTCAAAGCGGCTCATGGGCTCTCCGCCGACGAAGAATAAAAGGGGAAAATCTGCAACGATCATCTCCTCAATGGTCCTGAGGATCATTTCCCTGGGCAGGTCCCTGCTGCGGTCCTGGGTATTCTGTACATGACAATGAAAGCATTCACAGGGACAAATATTGGTAACTGAGATCTGGGCATAATTCGGTTTTAGGGGAAAATGCATTTCAGTGTTGTTTTCAAGCATTTTCTTAAAATACTTTCCCGGGAAATAGGGTGCGAAGGGATCTGTATAATAACGTTTGCCGACCTTTGCATACCTGGCATCCCTGAAAACCGAGGACAATTTCAACTGTTTCCTGATTCCGTGAAAAAATTCACGGATTGTGATGCTCCTGGAAATCAGTAACACCAGATCGTGCTTCAATCCGTAAAACATTATCCTGAGTCGTAAAAGAAGATCTGCCATCATTAATTTCCAGGATTTAGGAATGTAATTTACGATTTCCCGCAAACAATTGTCTGCATGGAAAGATTAAGGTACTTGTGAAAGAGTAATAAGGGAGTGAAAATTATCTCTGCCAGCACATAAAAAATGAGGACGCGGTTTAGCCTCAGCCCTTTCCCCATGAGCCTGAAATAGCTTCCTGCAAAAATATAGAAGAAGGGAGGAAAGGCTCCGTAAGGCAAATATTTAAGGATCTTAAATCCGTTCTTTTCAAGCAATTCCACCAAGGTTTTCCTGCTGTACATTGCAGTATGCTGCGGAGCCTGCACGCCGGGCCACCTTCGTCCGAAAAGCCTGAAAGTAAGGCTGTCCAGCCTGGGCACCTCGATAATAAGCTTACCATTTTTGTTTAATACCCTCGCAGCCATTTGCAGGGAACTGTTGGGATCGTAATCGTGCTCCAAGAAATGCCACATAGTAATGAGGTCAAAGCGCCCTTCTTTCATCTCCTGCTCATAAAACAGGCCCTGGTAAAAATCGATCCGGGAAAATCCCGGAAAATCGAGATCTTCCTTAAAATCCACACCTGCGATCCTGCATTTGTACTTCTTCTCCATGTACAATAAAAAGGTCCCAACGGCACATCCAACATCCAGTATCTCTGAGTTGTTGTAAAGCTTGCAGTATTTCCTTATGATCCTTTCCTTTACACGGTCATGCTTGTTAAGGGTCCAGTCGACCAGGGGGGTAAGCATTCCGTACCTTTTCCTCTTCCTGTGGGCGAGATAGTCGTCGTCATAGAAGGATTTGATCTGTCCGATCACCAGCCTCGGATGCTGGTAAACCAGTTCACAATGATTGCATTTCACATATTGAAACTGACCCTCCTTTGCAGTCAGGTCATCCTCACCCGTTAAAAAATAGCTGTAATCATTCCCCCCACAGTTATAGCACCTGACCGCTTCAAATTTATATTCTGAAGGAACATTCATCTTCCTGAGAAACAAGTTTTCCATGCTCAAATGAATAAATCAATGATGTGCAACAAGGGAAAAAGGATCACGGGGGAATATGAGACGCGGTTTACTGCCGGGATATTCAGAACCAGTATCGGGAGAAGGATCAAAAAGAGGTCCCATCCAATTGAACCCACCTCTGACCAGGGCTGTATGATCAAAAAAGCAATAATCAATAGCAATACTGTTCTGTACATGAACCATGGGAACCTGGATTCTTTCTTTTCAAAAAGATCGACAGTGAGCAGCAGAAGGTATACCGAAAGCGACAAGCAGGCAAGCTCAACGGAAAGGGAAAAGCCTGAAATGATCCAAAATATTACAGGATATTTAAGCGGGGGAATGAAGATCATAAGTTCCCTGCTTCGATGAAAAGGGATATACAAGGCAGCAGAGATCAGGAGAAGTCCGGATATTGACCAGCCCAGGAGTCCGGATATCAAAAAAGCAACTGTCAGATATACGATAACGATGACGCCACCTAAGTATAAAAAATGTTTGAAATTTCCTTTCTCAAGGTACCTCCTTTCCTGGTGGGAGAAACGGTCAATCCTGAAAGAGGCTGCATCGTCGATCCACCTGAATACAAAAAGGGTCAGGAAAATGAAGGCCAGCTCCCTGGCAATGCGGGTGGTATCAATAAAATCTTCTTTCGCAAGCATCAGAAGCAGGAGTGAAAAGACAGCATATCTTATCACATTGAAGCGCGTGGTGATATAATATACCAACAGTTCCTTATAATATTTGAATTTTTCCAAGATCGCCATCGAGTATTACTTCATCATTATCGTTTAAAACCTTTGTTATTCCTTCAATTCCTATTACTGCGGGTATTCCGAACTCCCTTGCCACGATGGCCCCATGAGAGAGCGCCCCTCCACGCTCAACGATGAGTCCGCCGATGATAGGGAACACCATTGCCCATCCGGGATCGGTCTGCCGCGTCACTAGGATTTCCCCGCTGTTTAGCTTTTGAGCTTCCATTACCGATCCCAGCACTTTTACCTTCGCCTTTACCTTGCCACCACTTGCCGCCAGCCCGGAAAACACTTTGTCTGTGCTTACTGCAGAGGACAGATCAGCAGTAGGATCTTCGATTCTTCCTCCAATAGTCATAAAATCCTCAGGGTATTCCAATCCGGATCCTTTCTCGTATTCCAGTTTTCTCAAGGCTATCTCCCCCGGGAAAATGCCAGTGATTTTTGCAGATGATGAAAGAATATCCCCGATCTCTTTGTAATCCAAATAAAGGATATCCCTGTTATCCTTCAATATCCCTTGCACGGTAAATTCATCCCCGATCCGCATAACGGTCCTCCTGAAATAATAATACATTCTTGCCTGCTGGTAACGTACCCTTTCACGGCTCATGATTGCCTGCCTGCATAAGCGTGACAAGATAAGGAGAACGATCGTGCCTGCAATGGAAACAGGGAAAAGCAGGTGCCATTTTTTGAAGATACGCCCGACAGATCGACTCATGAAACTCCTTCGTTCCGCTGCTTTCCCTGCCAGCACCTCATGCGGGTCCTTTTGCTGAAGAAGAAGGTAGGAACGCAGCAATTCAATATAGCGCCAGGGAGAATCAATGTAATTTTCAGTAGTCAGCATCAGCTCACCTGAGCATCGGAATCCCCATTTCATGAGGTAAATATCGATCAATCTGCAGACGGGTTTCCACTCTTCGGAGATTCTTATCCGGCTGAGGATCTCCCCTGCCTGCTTTTCACCAAAGAATTGAATTCCACCCGGCACTTTTTCAATTTCCTTCACTATTTCCCATGTCGCCAGGAGTGGCTCATTGCTTATAAGGTCCGGAAGGGCCTGGATGAGCACATTGTGGGCCCCGACTGCCTCGTCACCATAGATACGCTTCGTAAAATTTCCCAGCAATTTATAGTGCAACATGCTGAAAAAATCTGCCAGTCCGGCGTGGTACCATTGATGAAACCTCAGGTCAAGGAATTCAGAAAAAGAGGCTGAAAGTGCTTTCAATCCTTCAGAAGTGTTTGCATTTTCAACAAAAGCATCGACCTTCATCTCGATTTTCCTTACATGGAATCCCAGTCTGAAGTTCAGCCATACAAGATTGATCCCGCTTTTGAGTAAGGATGCCTTTTTCGTGAACACCTTCGAAGATGCCTGCGCCTCACCATAGCCCACAAAGCTGTTAAAGGCATCCTGGAAATAAGTGTGGTAGGGAGAAGCGGCCATTATATTGTGGATGCTGGTCATGTTGTAATAGATCCTGTTCCCGAAATCACCAACTGTATTGCGGAAATCATATTCGAGTTTCATGGCTGAATCCTTTCTCAACTGAAGGATCGTTGAAAGATTCTTGAAATAATGGTAATAGGAATCTTTTGCAATTGAATACAGCAGGGGTGAGATCGGTTTGGGATAATTTTCGTTCAGGTTGGTATTTGACCAGCTTATCCGTTCCTTTTCTGTTTTCTTTACCGGCCTGGCTTGTACAAAATAGAAATAATCATCCTTAATGATCCATTCAATATCCAGGTCTTTTTTGAAATATTCCTTGAGCCTTCCTGCTCCTTCAAGCAACTTGCGGGAGTCAAAGGGAAGCGATTCATTTCCCGGAATTTTAAATTCT
>CAYSAH010000212.1:0-1391 GCA_964428945.1 uncultured Bacteroidaceae bacterium
GAAAATCCTCGGGGTTACCAATTCCGTATAGGCATGAAACGGATGAGACGACGATCACATCACTTCTTCCGGATAGGAGGGAGGAAGTGGTCCGAAGCCTTAATTTCTCGATTTCATCATTAATTGACAGATCCTTTTCTATATAAGTGTCCGTTATTGGCATGTATGCTTCCGGCTGGTAGTAATCGTAGTACGAAACAAAATATTCGACTGCACTTTCAGGGAAGAACTGGGTAAACTCACTGTAAAGCTGGGCAGCCAGGGTCTTATTGTGACTGAGAACCAGTGTCGGACGGTTTAACTCCTTGATAACGTTCGCAACAGTAAATGTTTTTCCAGAACCTGTTACACCAAGCAAAGTCTGGTGTTTTTCCCCAAGCCTGAATCCTTCGATAAGCTGCTTAATAGCTTCGGGCTGATCTCCTGTGGGCTTGAATTCTGATGTTAGCTTAAACTCCATTCCTACCATGTGAAGGTGACAAAAATAGGGAAATGGTCACTAACACCACCGAAATAATTATTCCCTCCATAGGTGCGGTTTGGTACCTTTGCCTTATATTTATCATCATTGTAGATCATCCACTCTTCTTTCAGTACTTTTCCGCTGTCAAAGTTTGTGCTCAGTCCCCTGGCTTGATTCAAAAGAGAATAGGATACAATGATCTGGTCAAACATCTGCCATGTTCCCTGGTAATTGTAAGTTCCATCAAGGTCAAGGTTATGAATATCATAAAAAAGATTATAAACATCATTCAACCAGGGATTCTTTCTTTTGTTTCCTGCATGTAAAATATCACTAATACTCCGGTTTGTTGGCTCATCATTGAAATCACCCATGATGATCACTCTCGGATTTGATTCGGAGGACAGAAGTCCGTCAAGTTCGCGCCTTAACGCAATCCCCTGATAAACCCTTAGGTTTTCAGTCTCTTTTGCCTCTCCTCTTCTTGATTTCCAATGATTAACATATACATGAAGCGGTTTCCCATCCGGGCCCTCACCTATAATATGTAATATTCCCCTAAGGGGATAATTTTTTCCTGAAAGGTCTTCTACCGGGAGCATTTCATGTGATTTGTACTTAAACAGATCAGGCTGGTAAATTAAGCCACAGTCAATTCCCCGTGGATCGTTTCCATCGATGAGGATCGCCCTGTAAGCGCCACGTTTCAATCCTTTCTGCTGTGTCAGGTCAAACAGGCATTTCTCATTCTCAACTTCGGCAAAACCGATGATTGCAGGCAACTCTTTGTCGGGCAATGAAAGGATAACCCTTGAAATATCCTCCAACTTCTTCTCATATTTTACAATATCCCATTTTTTAGGACTTGAAGGAGTGAATTCTTCATCCTCAGTATTGGGATCATTTATGGTGTCAAATAGATTTTCGA
>CAYSAH010000212.1:1401-6911 GCA_964428945.1 uncultured Bacteroidaceae bacterium
AGTAAAACTGTTGCTTTTGCTTTGTGCGAAGAGTGCAGAGCCAAAAAACATCAGAATTGTAAGGTAGAATACTATCTTTTTCATAAAAATATTTTTGTACGTTTTACAGACATTTTATTGCCCGGTCGCTTGTCCTGAAAATTTGAGTTTGCAATAAGCCATCATCAGAGGCGTGAATTAACCTTGATTCCCTATCATAACCCAAAAGAGCATCGGAGGTTTATTTCTTAACAACAAATATCACTTTTTTTGTCCTAATTATTTCTTTTTTGGATTTCTGATTTTAATAAAGTTAAACTCAATTCTTTGTATATCCAGTTGTAGCGGTTAATAAATCAAATATTGTTTAAAGTATTCAATCATCAATTGTTGAATCATTCAATCTTAGATATATTGCCTGCTTTTCTCCAGGTAAGAGAAAGTCGTGTTCACCTTAGAAATAAGAGTTTCGTATACATTAAAAATCATTAGTGAGGCAAAGGTGATGCAGGCTTATAACTTTTTTATGAATCTTTAACAGGGACCAGGTAACAAGCCATTAATGAAGGATTGAAAAGAAATTATTATTAACTTTATCGGCATACCCCTCAAGGTTTCAATTATCCGGAAAAAACTTTAGGCTACAAAATGAATCAGCAGAAAGACGAACTTTTGAAAAGAATCCAGAAACTGGTAAAGCAAAATCAGGATCTGATAGGAAAGAATGAAAATCTGCAAAGGGCTATAGATGAATTGACAGCCGAAAATGAAGCTTTGAAGAGGCAGCCCGGCAGAGAGTTAAGATCAGATGAAGGAGGAGGTGAACAGGTTATTACGACGAAATTCAAGATGGCGACAGTACTCTTCGCCAATATTGAAGGTTTCTATAAACTTACCGATGATATCGACTCAGAGGTCCTTATGGATCAACTTGACGAAGTTTTGATCCAGTTTAATTCCATACTTAAAAAATACAAGATCCAAAAAATAAAAACTATCGGCGACACTTTTATGGCAGCTGGTGGGATTCCTTTAAAAAATATTACAAACCCGGTACAGGTCGTTCTGGCAGCTCTTGAAATGCATTCCTACCTATCTGGATTGACTAAATCCCAAGAGCAGAAAATATGGAACATGAGTCTGGGGATACACACCGGACCTGTAACAGCGAATATAACCGGCAAAAAGAAGGTTACCTATGATATAAAAGGTGATACAGTAAATATTGCGCACAGAGTTCAGGGTGTCGGGGAAAGTGGAAAGATCCTTGTATCCGTTATGACATATGAACTGGTGAAGGAGTTTTTCGTGTGTGAATATTTTGGAAAACTGCCTGTAAAATATAAAGGGGACCTTGAAATGTTCGAGGTCAGGGGGATCAGACCGGAGTTTTCTGTTTCAGGGGAAGGGTTACTGCCGAACGACAAGTTTGAAACCAAATTCAAGCTGATCCAGTTTACCGATCTCCAGGAAATTATACTCGATAAACTTGAGAAAGAGTTGCCATCCTATCTGTACTATCATAATGTAAAGCACACCGTTGATGTTGTTACTGAGGTGGAACTTATCGGGTGGGCTGAGGGATTGGATGATGAGGATATCCTGATCCTGAAGACGGCTGGATTATTCCATGATGCCGGACATACCATAAATTATGATGAACACGAATATCATGGTACATTGATAGTTAAGGAGTATCTGCCAAAATATGGTTACACTCAGAAGGAAATTGAAAGGATTTGCGAGGTTATAATGGCAACAAAGATGCCTCCAAAACCTAATGATCTCCTGCAAAAGATCATTTGCGATGCCGACCTTGATTACCTTGGGAGAAGCGATATGATACCAGTTTCCAATACTTTATACAAGGAATTGAAGGAGCAAAATAAAATAGGGACGCTGAACGACTGGAATAAGCTGCAGGTAAAATTTATTACCGGGCACCAGTATTTTACAAATACAGCTCAAAGTCTTCGGGAAGTCAATAAGCAGAAGCAGATCGAAAGGATAAAAGAGTTGATAGAAGAATAGGGAGGAAGTGATGGAAAGGCAGGGAGCACAGGGCACAGAGCACAGGGCACAGAGCAGACCAAGGTTGCATTGCACCTTGCTGGTTGCTGGGTTGACAAAAGGAGCGAGGTGTGGCTCCGGAGGAGCGGCGTATCTTTTGCCCGGAGGTGCCAAGTGAACCACAGCTCAAGCCAGAGCGACGTATAAACTGAACTTGGAATTTTGAACAACTAACATTGAACTCTTAAACCTTGAATAATGAATAAAAGAATTCTTATGCCTTCGCTGCTTTACATCGCAGGCATGCTTATGCTAAACTCCTGCCTTCAGCAGGCAAAAGATAAAAATGATCAGGAAGTTAAGCCAAATATCATCTATATTCTTGCCGACGATCTCGGTTACGGGGATCTGAGTTTCCTGGGCCAGGAGAAATTCAGCACTCCAAATATCGACAGGATGGCGAACCAGGGGATGTTCTTCTTGCAGCATTATTCCGGATCAACGGTTTGTGCGCCATCACGTGCATCCTTATTCACGGGTTTACACACGGGGCACGCACCTATTCGGGGAAACAAGGGAATGAATGAAGGGGGCTATCCCATTTCAGATACTATTCCCATGATGAGTGAAATGTTTAAGGAACAAGGGTATGTTACAGGGGCATTTGGAAAATGGGGGATGGGATATCCGGGGTCTGAAGGATCGCCTGACAAACGAGGTTTCGATGAATGGTATGGCTACAACAGCCAGGTGCTCGCACATAATTATTTTCCGGAATACCTTTGGCACAACGATCAGAAAGTATTTCTTGACGAAAATGCGGATGGGGGTACAGGACAATACAGTTTTAACCTGATTCACCGCCAGGCGATGAACTTCCTGGAGGCAAACAAGGATACTACTTTCTTTATGTATCTTCCCTACACGATTCCACATGCAGAACTTCTTACTCCCGAGGATTCAATTTACCGTTCCTTCGTCGGGAAATTTCCTGAAAATCCGTGGAAGGGTGTTGATGATGGTCCGGATTACCGAAAAGGCCCCTACGGATCACAGCAATATCCCCACGCTGCTTTCGCGACGATGGTAAGCTACCTCGACATTGCAGTTGGAGAAGTACTTATGAAACTAGAGGAATATGGGATTGCCAGGAATACGCTGGTCATTTTCACTTCAGATAATGGGTCACACCTGGAAGGAGGCGCAGATCCTGAGTTCTTTAATTCAAACGGACCATTTCGAGGGTATAAGAGGGATCTGTATGAAGGTGGAATCAGGGTGCCTATGATTGCCTGGTGGCCGGAAACTGTGAAAGCGGATACCAGTTCTGCACATGTATCGGCATTCTGGGATATGTTCCCAACCTTTGCGGAACTGGCAGGCGGCAAAACGCCGGAGGGAATTGACGGGATATCCATGGTGCCTACCCTGAAAGGTACCGGGAAGCAGAATTCTCACGACCGGCTATACTGGGAATTTCATGAAAAAGGAGGCAGGATAGCCCTGAGGGAAGGAGACTGGAAGGCTGTACGATACAATGTTCTGGAAGATCCAAATTCAGTGATTGAACTCTATAACCTTGCCGATGATCCCGGTGAGGAAAGAAATGTTGTACTCGAATATCCTGAGGTCGAAAGAAGGATGGATGCACTTCTTAAAACTGAGAGAAGCAGTCACCCGGTATGGGATTTCTAATCCCAGATTAAGAATCCGGAACTTAGTTCCAGCGATTCAAAATTCTCGGTCCGATCGATGAAATTAAATGGGATCTCCATGTAATACCTGACTGGTCTGCCATGCAAAGAAGCCGGAATCCATTTGCCGGGCATCTCCTGGATTAATGTCATCAACAGGCTGTTCAGTTCCTTATATACTCCTGACTTAGTGTGAATACCCGAAATTTCGCCATTCTCCAGGACTACCCAGGCAATGATGACCCGGTCGCTAATCAGGCTGAGGTCCAGGCCGGAATCCTTAAGGCCTGCGATAATATAGTTCCTGAAATAGGCCGGGCCCATGCTGTATTCAGGTATATTATCCACAAAATAATGAATATTATCATAATAGGGAGTGCCGGTTTGTAACCAGTTCCTGTTCTCAATCAATCGGTTTTCGAAGTAAACAGCACGTGATTTGATCCTTCCGGAAGGATAATAGCTTATCAATGTATCAACAAGGTGAAGAGGAATTACTTCGGTGGCAGTGCCCTTCTGAATAAGCTCGTCGGACTTAAAATCACTGAATGCATATTTCTCATTGTCAAGCCTTTCATAAGTCCTGATATAGCTTTTAGATAGTAACCTGTCGCCAGAGGACCTGATCCGGTATGTATTTGCACTTTTTTGTTTTATCCGTTGAATTTTAGTTGATTGCCAGGTTCCTTCTGTTTTTGTATACGTGCTGATTCTTGTTTGTTTCGATGATATCGTTTTCACAACTCGTTTATAAACAGATATTTCCGGATTTGTAACGATGCCAAAGTCAGATCCATAGTAGTACGTGTGCTCCTGGGCCATGACAGAAGTACATATACCTAAAAGGAGGAGGCAAATAAGAAAGCTTCTCATGCCTGTAAATATATTAAATGTATTTGGAGAATGCTGGTAATGCTTTACAAAATAAAGCCGGAAATGAATCAGCTGGCCATGGTTTAACTTTATACAGAATATAGGGCCAGGCATCCTTTGTATATGCTTTTGTATTCTGCAGAGTGGCTAAAAACTGCCAAATAATTCATGTTCCCTGGTATCGCAATACAAAAATGAATAGATATTGAAATCTATTCGATTCGTTTCCAGTTTTCGTTGTAAGCTGAGTATGGGTGTGGCTGCATCGACATTCAGGTGGTATTGAACCGTTTCGTTTGCGTGTATCGCCTTTATATTTTGTTCTCCTCCGGTCACTTTTATCTGATATACTTCACGAAGGAGGTCGAAGAGGGAATGGTTGTCAAGACTCCTGGAAGTAAATCTTGGCAGGTTTATGTTAGGAAGGTATGATATATCATAAAATATGGGAAGATTATTCACCAATCGTACCCTTTCAAAATATATACAACCACTCTCTCTTTCTGTCACGGACAGTTTGAAGAAAAAATCTTCCGGCCAGGGTTTAACCACAGGCTTGACTATTACTTTTGTAAGCAGGTTTTGCTGTCCGACTGCAGAGGTTGTGCCGCTGATTGACAGAATCCCGATTCCTCTTGGCTTGCTCTGCACCACGCTGCCCAAACCTTGTCTTTTCTTTATGAATCCGTCATTGGCCAGCATATCCAGTGCCTGCCGCACGGTTGGCCTTGTAACATTATGTACTGCGCATAATTCGTTTTCAGAAGGCAAAATATCTCCCTCAGCATAATTTCCGGCTTCGATATGCCTCCGTAAGGTTTCGTAAACCTTCCTGTAATGTGGGACTCTTTGTTTCAAGTCAGGTTTAAAAAGTAAAATTTTACAAGTAAAAAGTAACCCTTCGACTCCGCTCAGGGACCACCCTTCGACTCCGTGGTTCGACAAGCTCATTCT
>CAYSAH010000213.1:0-6909 GCA_964428945.1 uncultured Bacteroidaceae bacterium
ATCGAAAATTATGCAATATTCAGACTGGGGTGGAGAAAATCAGAGATTTCATTTTGTACATATTGAAGATTATTTCTATAAGATACTTATCAGGAGAAGCATGAAGAACTGGAGTATCCCTGGCAGCAGTTTTGATATTGGAGAAGATGTGTTGCAGATAACATGGGATAATACAGATAATTCGATCTGGGAGATCAAACAATTTCCTGTCTCAGTATTTGAAGATGAGCCAGACTCAACGCCTTCTGTTAAAACATGGTATCAGGGTGGTTCTTTGAATATTCTTACAACTCATGAGCGTTTCTTAACAGATATATCCGTCATGAACCTATTAGGAAGTATTTTACTATACGAAACTGATATATATAGCACCTCTTACTCCCGATCCCTGCATTTTGATCCCGGTGTATATCTTATAAGGGCATCGCTATCAGATGGATTGATCTGCAGTGATCTGTTTATGATAAATTAAAACATATTAACTATTCATTAAAATTAATTACTATGAAAAGACTATTTACTTTATTCATTATGATTGTAGGCTTAAGTGCTTATATATCAGCCCAGGAAACGGTTCTTTGGTCAGGAGAAACAACGCCTGAACCTGTTATTTATTTTGACCAATGGGGTTGGGTCAAAACTGATGCAGCCATAGTTGGCAAGTATGTTAATTTTGGAACCGTTGAGAATCCAATACATGCAACTACTGTTGACAATCCATTTACAGATGGTGTAAATAGTACCTCCAAAGCTCTTATTATGCAATCCCTGGGGAACAAATCATGGTGGCCCGATTTCCTAGGCGTAACACTTGATGCACCCATATCGATTACCGAGAATAACAGGTATCTTCATTTTTTCCATTACAGGGAAAATCTAAACCAGGGTTTTAGCGTAAACATTAATGTAGAAACCCCTTGGGAGGATCCGGACAAAGGAACAAAACGCTTTGACATGAATCTTGTATCACCCGGAGTTTGGGAAGATGTGGTTGTTGACCTGAAATGGTTCATGGATAATGCAGAGCCACTTTCATCGATTTGTATTTTGGTAGACAGGAACTGGTCAAATGGACCTGAGGAAGCGACAGATTACTATTTTGATGAATTAATACTTAGTGCAGATCCTCTGCAAAGAGGCGTTGTTATTCTTGAAGGTACAGACATTCTGAACTGTGAGTCACAGGACCAGATGGATGCCTTGACCTTTGATACTCAAAATGCAGCCAATACCTATGAGATCATTGATAACCCATTCACTGACAGCTGGCTCAATGCAGAAGGAAAGATTCTCAAATTTCACAAGGGCAAAGAAGCTTCCTGGTGGCAGGGTATGGATATTGGCTTCCCAGGAATTCATGTTACTGAATTCGGTGTGAAGCAATATCTTCATGTATTGGTTCGCACGGATACAACTTGTTTCGTCCAATTAAATCTAAAAGACAATTTGGGAGTTGAACATACAGAAATGTTCCTTTATCCCATGGATGAAATTGATGGTGACTGGTTTGACCTGGTAATGGATGTTAGCAGTTACGCAGGCGCTATCAAAGGATTTACCATCAGGTTTGATGTACGGATAGATGAAAATGACGATTACATTAATAATACACCAGCCAGGGACTTCTATGCTGATGAGATCACATTTGACGGTGTGGAAGATCCTCGTGAAGGAACAGATCCTTCTATCGGAATCGATCCTTCATTAGTGAACGAAATGAAAGCCTATTCTGCAAACTCAACAATTTATTTCGAAATTGAAAGTGCAAGCAGGGCCGATCTCTTTGATATGCTTGGAAGAAATATAACTTCCCTGGAGCTGGGAAATAGTTCCGGGTTAAACTCAATAGCTGTTGAGAATACCGGGATATATATCTTAAGAGTTGCGTCCGGGAATAAAGTACATACAGCAAAAGTGTTGGTTAAGTAGTAGTTTAAGTTTGTAGAGAAGATTCTCATGACAGAAGAACCTTATGGTTCTTCTGTTGTGAGATTTTCAACATTTCTCTTAGCCTTTTGAATCATTTGATTACTGATGTCAAGAGGTCTTGAGTCTGATCAAAGCAATATTTTTCTTTACTATATCATAAATCTTGGATGTATGAACTTCATGAAAATCAAATCTTCAGTATTCATTCTCTTGATGTTACTTTCATTTTCTTGCACTGAGGAACCCGGAATTGATCAGGATCTGTTGGGCGTTTGGGTACTTTCTGAGCAAACTGTCGATGGTTCGGATCTTGCGCTTAGTGCATGCGAAAAGCAAAGTTTCATAGAGTTTCAGGAGGATAATTTTTGTATCCTTTTCGAAGGGTGTACAGGTGACAGTATATTCTCCGGTTGGAATTACAAATATGAAATGATCAATATTGCTGTATTATTACCGGCGGCTTTTTATATTGAATCCCTTGATGCAATTTCACTTGTTATAAAAAGAAATGATATTACTCCTGACGGAAAGCTCCAGGAGACAATATTAAGTTATTCCAGAAAAGATTAAGGATCAAGCAGGCGTATGTCCAAACCAATGAAAAGATATGAAGCAATTAACCATAACCATATTACTACTTTCTGTTTTACTCATTACAGGATGTGAAGAAGATACTTTAAACAACGACTTATTGCCGGGATTTTGGGTGCAGGAGGCTATTTATGAAGATGACAATCCGGTTGCGATGTCGGAATGTGATTCAAGCGTGCGCTTGTTGATAGAGCAAAATGGGGTGTACAGACTTCAAAGTTCCTGTGACACCATGAAGCGATCAGGCACCTGGATTATTACCAATGACAGTATACTTGATCTTTCCATTGACCGATGGAACGGAAGCAATAGCTACGAACCCTATCCTGTACGCTTTTCTATCCTTCAATTATCAGATCTGGAATTGGAGATCAGGATAAAGACTTTTATAGGAGAGAGGAAGAAGATGGTGTTTTTCACTCCTTTAGCGCAAGACTCCCTTCAGAATTTAAGCGACCAGGAAATTCTTGATCTGGACAGATATAACAAAACGCTCCTTACCTATAGGTACAGGTTTGGGAAAATTAAATAAGGTATAGATCAAACTCCAAAGAAATTATCGGATATGAGAAAATCAGTTCTAAAAAGCACCTTATTGTTCATGCTGATGATCCTGTGCTTCAATGTTAGTTACAGTCAGCAATCCATTCAGGTAACAGGGGTGGTAAAAGATGCAGAAACCGGCGAATCGCTTATTGGGGTGAATATATTCATAAAAGGCACTACCACAGGCTCGATTACTGCAGCAGACGGAACCTATGCAATCAATGTTCCTGATCGCAACAGCGTTCTTGTCTTTTCCTATATAGGGTACAGCGTGTTTGAAACACCTATCGATGGCAGAACTCAGATCGATGTTGAACTTAGCCTGGACGCCAGGAGTCTTGAAGAGGTAGTTGTTATTGGCTATGGTGTTCAAAGTAAGGAAACTGTTATTGGATCCATTTCGGCCATTACGAACAAAACAATTATTTCAATTCCGGTTTCCAATATTACCCAGTCCCTGGCAGGAAAACTCTCCGGGGTCGAGATCATTCAATCATCAGGGGAAATAGGAAGAGATGAGGCAGATATATTTATTCGGGGTCAGGCAACCTATGGAAATGCAAAGCCCCTTGTTGTTGTTGATGGCATTATCAGGGATGCATTTGCGCAGATCGACCCGAATGAAATAGAAACCATCAGCATTCTCAAAGACGCATCTGCAACTGCAGTATTTGGTGTGAAGGGTGCGAATGGGGTTATTATTGTCACAACAAAAAGAGGTGAGACCGGGAAACCAAACATCTCATTCACCTCACAAACCGCATTCACATTTCCAACCAGAATACCTGAGCCCCTCGATTCGTATCGTGCTGCCCTGCTTTCAAATCTTCATAAGGTAGGAGGATCCCAGGTTTCAGCTCCTTTTAATCACCAGGACCTGTTGCTTTACAGAACTGGGGCATCTCCCTATACAAATCCTGATTTTTCATGGGTGGATGAGATGATAAAGGATTATTCCACCCTGTCGCAATATAACCTAAATGTAAGTGGGGGAACAAAAACTATAAAGTATTTTATTTCTGGGGGTTATATGACTCAGGATGGTATATATAATTATGATCCCTATACCAATTTTTCCAGGTATAATTTCCGTTCAAACTTCTACATAGATGTTTCAAGAAGTCTCAGAGCTTCTATTAGACTGGGAACACGTATTGAGGATCTGACAAATACTGCATCTGCCTGGTTTGGCAGTTGGGATCTTTACCGTGCATCATTTGCGCTTGCAGGAAGATACAGCCCGGTATTGAATCCTGATGGATCCCTGGCCGGTAACAGCAGTCGAACCAATATTATTGGCAATGTGCGTGACCGGGGTTTTTTCAAGGAGATTAGGAGCGTACTTGAACTTGGGATCAACTTAAACTATAAGCTCGACTACATTACCGAAGGCTTGTCACTGAAGGGGCAGATAGCCTTTGACGACAATGGGTCGATGAACCGGAATTATGAGCAAAGATTTGCTGTATACGAATATGATATGATGAACCAGTCGTACACCACTTTTGGGGAAGACATTCCACTTTATTATGCCTGGGGAAATGTGTTCGATACCCGTAAAACCTACTATGAAGTGAGCTTGAATTATGCGCGGACTTTTGGAGATCATAACATTACCGGGCTAATACTGGGTAACAGGGATCTAAAATACATAGATTCCCAGACACCCTTCGCTACGGAAGGGATTGTTGGAAGGATGACTTATGATTATGGAAGACGCTATCTTGCCGAGGTGAATGTAGGGTATAACGGATCTGAAAACTTTGCCCCTCAAAAAAGATATGGATTATTTCCGGCCTTTGCGCTTGGATGGATTGTCACAAATGAGCCCTTCCTTAAGAATACCGGTTTTACAAAAATAGTAAGTTCTTTAAAGATAAGAGGATCCTTAGGATGGGTAGGCAATGATAAGCTGGGAGATGATCGTTTTATTTATTTGCAACAATACCTTGAACAAGGAGGAGCCTATTTCGGAACAGGTGATAACTGGTTCTCCGGTATACAGCAGGGTACCATTGCAAACCTGAATGTTCAGTGGGAGGTTGCCAGGAAACAGAACATCGGTTTTGAAGCCAATTTCCTGAATGGTTTGTTTGGAATAACAGGGGATTATTTCTATGAATATAGAGACAATATTTTAACCTCTATTTCCAACACCAGGCCAGATTATGTTGGAGCAGAGTTCAGTGCAGCGAATGTTGGGATTGTAGAGAATGAGGGATTTGAGGTGGAATTCAAACACAACAAATCAATAACAGCGGATTTCTCCTATTTTCTGAGGGGGAATTTTTCATACGCCCACAATACGATACTTAAAAAGGATGATGCCTTTATGACCCTGGATTACCAGAAGGAAGAGGGATATCCGATCGGCACTCCTTTGCTTTATAATAATATTGGAATTTTTCAGGATTATGACGAGATCTATAACAGTCCTCCACAAATATCGCAGTTGGGTGGAATCCCTGGCAATAACTACCTCTATCCGGGAGATCTGAAATTTGAGGATGTTAACAATGACGGTGTGATCAATATATACGACCGCATCAGAACCGGATATTCCTATGTTCCTGAAATTACCTATGGCGTTTCTTTTGGATTGAGCTATAAAGGCTTTGATGCCTCCGCTCTGGTTCAGGGAGTTTCAAGGGCTTCATTCTGGAAAAATTGGGAGATTATGTGGCATTTCTCTAACAACGAGAATGTATTTCCTCCTCACTGGAACTACTGGACCCCTGAAACATCAGGAAGTGAAGAGTATATTCGCCTCTATGGGCCCTATCAGAATAATGAAGCAGGAAGTACCTATAGCCTTGGATCCGGAAATTATGTCAGGCTGAAAAATGCCGAGATAGGGTATACTTTTTCATCTGCTTTATTAAGTAAAATAAAGGCTGAATCATTCAGGATCTATGTATCAGGAGTGAACCTGGTCCTCTGGGCAAAAGAGCCTTACCTGGATCCTGATAACCGGGACCAACGCGGTGGGAATATGCCTCCCCTGAAGTCATATAATATTGGAATCAACCTAAATTTCTAGTAAAATGAAAATGAAAATTGCAAAATATATCTTCGCAATATTGGTCTCGTTTTCATTCGTTTCATGTGAAAATGATTTCCTTGACCGGGCACCGGATTTGAACCTGGATGAAGAAAAAGTATTTACCATATTTGAAAATGCTCAACGCTATCAAGCAGATATTTACAGCCACCTTACTGATGGTTTTAATCGCCTGGGAAATTATCAGCCAGTGCCGATGTCTTCAGCTTCAGATGAGTCAGATTCATATATGGGATATCATGGGACTCAGACCCTGAACTTTGGAAGTTACGATGGTGTGGACAATCCGATTTTCAGTTACTATGCTGCCATTAGGAAAGCAAATGTATTCCTCTCAAAGAAGGATATCATTCCCTTTCCAACGGAGGATGTAAAAAACAGTCTGCTGGGTGAAGTGCATTTCCTGAGGGCATTTTATTTCTCAGAAATAATTAAGCGCTATGGAGGCATGCCGATTGTGACAAAGGTGCTAATCCCCGGGGATGAGTTAAATTATGCAAGAGACAGTTACAAGGACTGTGTGGACTACATCCTGGCAGATTGTGATACCGCGATTGCTTCTCTTCCGGTTACCCTTCCGGACAATGAGCTGGGTCGTGCTACAAAGGGAGCGGCAATGGCATTGAAGTCAAGAGTCCTGCTTTATGCTGCAAGTCCGCTCTGGGACCTGGAAATTACCAATGCAGATAAATGGCAAGTGGCAGCTGATGCAGCCAAGGCAGTTATTGATCTGCAGGAAGATGGTGGTGCTGCTGCCTATGAACTTTTTGACAATGGGAATG
>CAYSAH010000214.1:0-6881 GCA_964428945.1 uncultured Bacteroidaceae bacterium
ATACAGGGAACTTCCTCTGGCAGTTTGTCGTCCTGCCCACCAGGAAGATATTGTCGAATTGGTGACTTTTGCAAGGAAGAACATACTTACCCTTATTCCAAGGGCCGCAGGAACATCACTTGCCGGACAGGTTGTTGGCAGGGGCCTTGTTGTTGACATTTCTCGATATATGACAAGAATCCTGGATGTCAGCCGGGAAGAAAGATGGGTGAGGGTAGAACCCGGAGTTATTCTGGATGAACTTAACAAGGAATTAAAACCAACAGGACTTTTTTTCAGTCCGGAAACATCAACCTCCAACAGGTGCATGATAGGGGGAATGATAGGGAACAACAGCAGTGGACTACATTCCCTGGTTTATGGCACAACACGGGAGCATCTCCTCTCGGTAAAAATGGTGCTCTCGGATGGTTCACAAGCCGAATTCGGGAATCTTGACATGGAGGCATTCCAGAAGAAATGCAGGCTCGACAATCTGGAAGGCAAGATTTACAGGGATATAAGGGAAGTTTTTGAGAACCAGGAAAATTTAAGATCAATAAAGGCTGAATTCCCCGACCCCGGAGTTGTCCGTCGAAATACAGGTTATGCCCTGGATGAACTTGCTGACAATTCCCTTTTCTCGGGACCTGATGCAAAGTTTGAAAAATTTAATTTTTGTAAACTCATAGCTGGTTCTGAAGGCACACTGGGAATTATCACCGAGGCATGTCTTCAACTGGATCCCCTTCCACCAGAAGAGAAAGCCCTGGTCCCGGTCCATTTGCATACTGTCATGGAAGCCATTAAAGCCAATGTGATTGCTTTAAAACATGCTCCCTCAGCAATAGAACTGATGGACAAAACAATCCTTGATCTTACTGAAGGAAATATTTCACAGCGAAAAAACCGGTTTTTCCTTAATGGAAGTCCCGGGGCAATACTGATTGTTGAATTTGTAGCCGCAACAATGGAACAAATCCATGAATCGGTGGCTGCAATGGAAAAGGATCTTAGGAAAGCCGGCCTGGGTTTTCATTTTCCATTGATAACCGGGAATGATATCCCCAGGGTATGGAACCTGAGAAAGGCAGGATTAGGTGTATTGTCCAAAATGAAGGGTGATGCAAAGCCTGTATCAGTAATAGAGGATACCAGTGTATTGCCTTCAGAATTAGAAAATTATATTAGTGAATTTAACCTTTTACTTGAAAGATATAACCTGGATTGTGTCTATCATGCCCATATCTCTGTCGGTGAGCTGCATTTACGTCCTGTTTTGAATCTGAAGGATCATGATGATGTGGAATTATTTCATACGATTGCGGAGGAGACAGCACGCCTGGTAAAAAAATACAGGGGTTCTTTAAGTGGTGAGCATGGAGACGGGAGGTTACGTGGTGAATTTATTCCCTTAATGGTTGGAGAAAGAAACTTCCAACTTATCCGGAAACTGAAACAAACCTGGGATCCGGAGTCCATTTTTAACAAGGGAAAGATTATTGATTCACCGCCTATGAATACCTTTCTCAGGTATATTCCAGGGATGCCAACTCCACAGCCTGATACTATTTTTGATTTTAAGGCTGATGGCGGTATTGTAAGACATATTGAGCAATGCAATGGCTCAGGGGATTGCCGGAAGACAGAAAGGAGCGGGGGAACCATGTGTCCGAGTTACATGGCAAGCAGGGAGGAATGGACCAGCACAAGGGCACGGGCAAATATTCTCAGAGAGTTCATCGGGAAGAAAGGAAGACATAACGCATTCGATCACAAAGAGATATATGATATTCTCGATCTCTGTCTTTCCTGCAAAGCATGCAAATCCGAATGTCCGTCAAGTGTGGATATGGCGAAATTGAAAAGTGAGTTTCTGCAGCACTGGTATGATGCGCATGGCATTCCACTTCGAACACGCCTCGTAGCATATATTACTTCGATAAACAGGATCGGATCTCTCTTGCCTGGAATTTTCAACTTCTTTATATCGAATAAACTTTTATCAAATTTAATTAAGAGGAACCTTGGTTTCGCCCGCTCCCGGAGTATTCCTGAACTTGGACGTAACACCCTGAACCACTGGATAAGGAAGAATTTAGCGACCCTGAATGGGAGTCTTCCTGCCAACGCTTCGGAAGTAACTTATTTTATAGATGAGTTTACAAATTACAATGATCCGCACATCGGGATTGCTGCGATAAAGTTGCTTAACAGATTGGGAATTAGAGTATTGACATATAAAGCAGGTCAAAGTGGGAGAACCTTTCTTTCCAAGGGATTACTTAGGACAGCACGCAAATATGCCCGCCAGAATGTTAGTGTTTTCAGGGGGATTATAAATAATGATCGTCCGCTCATTGGCACTGAACCTTCTGCGATCCTCAGTTTCAGGGATGAATACCCGGATCTGGTTGGTGACTTTCTGCGCAATGATGCGATTGAGCTTGCCGGAAATGCTCTAATGATTGAAGAATACATTGCACGCTTGCTTGACAATAATAGGATCGATAAATCCCTCTTTACGGATCAGGAGAAGAAGATCAGGTTACACGGACACTGTCAGCAAAAGGCAATTGCAAGTACCTCCGATACACTTAAGATGCTTACGATACCGAAAAATTACACAGCAACGGAAATACCCTCAGGCTGTTGCGGAATGGCAGGCTCATTTGGATACGAGAAAGAGCACTATGATCTTTCGATGAAAGTGGGAGAACTTGTTTTATTTCCGGAAGTAAGAAAAGCAGAACCAGGGACGATCATAGCGATTCCGGGTACCAGTTGCAGACACCAGGTGAAGGATGGGACAGGAAAAAAAGGACTGCATCCGGTTGAAATACTTTTTGAAGCTCTTTTATAGTCAATAGGAAAGGAATTTTGGAAAGTTGGACAAGCGGAAAGGTGGAGAGGTGGAAGAATAGTAGGTTGGAGACCGGGAGAGCAGGACCGAAGCAGCTCCCTTCACCCAGCTAGCAGGAGAATAGCCAGGGTTGGGGGTGATTTGTGTCAGGAAGGTTTGTGTAAAAGCTATATCGAAGAGAGTCGTGAAGGTGTCGCAGAGGCCGCAAAGTGTTGGAAGAATGGAAAGATGGAATCGTGGAAGAAGGGAAGTGTGGAATATACGAATGATGGAATCACATATTTATAATATCTGGTACATATGCTAAAAAAGCTGCCACTCTGGGTTAAGATCTTTATCGGGATGGGAATTGGGATCCTCTGGGGACTGATTGCAGTATGGGTTTCCCTTGAAAAGTTTACGCTTGACTGGATCAAGCCATGGGGAAATATTTTTTTAAAATTGCTTAAACTTGTTGCTGTTCCATTGATCTTTATATCGCTGGTGAAGGGAATATCGAGTTTATCGAATATTACACGGCTTTCCAGGATCGGTCTGAAAACTATTGTAATATATCTTCTTACAACACTCATTGCTACAACCGTGGGCCTTGGAATGGTCAATCTTATCAAACCAGGGAACGTGTTTCCCGTGGAAAAACAAGAGGAATACAGGGAAAGATTTATGGGAGATATAACTGATAAGCAATTATTTGCAGAGGAAGTTAAGGACCAGTCTCCCCTCAAATTCTTTGAAGATCTGATCCCGGAAAACATCATCTTCGCTGCAGGGGATAATTCCAAAATGCTTCAGGTGATCTTCTTCGCGATTTTGTTTTCGATTGCCATGGTACTTATTCCAGGGGACAAAGTTCGTGTAGTCAAGGATTTCTTTGATGGTCTGAATGATATCATTCTTAAAATTATTGACCTGATCATGCGTTTTGCTCCTTATGGTGTTTTCGCATTAATGGCAGGACTTATAGTAGATTTTTCGGGTGACTCTGAACTTTTTTCAGCTCTGGGATTGTATATGCTAACAGCTACGCTGGGTTTGATTTTACTGATTTTATTTTTTTATCCCATTTTGATCAGAGTTTTTACCAGGATAAGGGTAAAGGATTTTTTAAAGGCAATTCTTCCGGCACAACTTGTTGCTTTTTCCACCAGTTCCAGTGCCGCTACCCTGCCAGTGACACTTAAACAGGTTGTTAATGAATTAAAGGTTCCTAAAACCATAGCTAATTTTGTATTACCGGTTGGCGTTACGATCAATATGGATGGTACAGCATGCTACCAGGCTGTAGCTGCAGTTTTTATTGCCCAGGTATTTGGAATGGACCTGTCAGTAAGTCAGCAGATATCGATTGTACTGCTGGCTACAATTGCATCGATAGGATCACCTGGGATACCTGGGGGCAGTATAGTAATGCTGATCGTCGTTCTCACTTCAGTTGGTATTCCCGTCGAGGGACTGGCCCTTATACTTGGAGTGGACAGACCCATCGATATGCTTCGTACGGTGGTGAATGTCACAGGAGATACGACTGTTTCTGCAATTGTTGCCAGGTTTGAGGGAGAATCGGATCCGGAACAGGAGGAATAACATGTTTTCTCCTGGATCAAATACGCCCTAGATTAAACTTTTCTTTACCTAAACATCAATTTTTCAAGGAGATAGAGACATATCTGTAATGATTTATCCCTTTTAGAATGAAATATTATATTATCCCTTCAATTTCGTAGGCAAATCTTATCAGGAATTCACGTTGTTGACTCTGCCGGGCCAGGGGAGAGCAGAGGAATTCTAAATATGCTGGTAAGTTGGATTTACTATCACATTATTTATTTTCATACAGACGATATTTACAATTCATAATTGCTTATCACAAAATACAGCCGCTGAAAATATTCAGAGGTATAAACTCTCATTATAACAGAATTTACAAAAAATAATAATTTACAAAAGAAATAGTTACAAAACACTACAAAATTACATATGTAATTACTAACTTAATTGATGATTCAAAGCATAATATCACAAATGTAAACAACCACAGTCTTACTAACTCGTTACATATGTAAACATATTACAGGCTGGTTTTAAATTAAAAGAACATATTTATATACATCTAAAAATCAGCACGATATATGATCCAACTAAACTAAATTATAAGCAAAACATCCGTATTAACCCTCATTGATGCTTTCAAATTGTTAGAATTAGCTTATAAACACTTAAATACTAGTAAAATATTATGTTTTACCTGATGTTTTACTTCTCTTTGGCATCAATACCTTAGAATAACGCTTCCTTCAGGTTTAATTTGCCCTTGTTAAGCAATATTGGCAAAGCTTATTTATATTCCTGGAGGTCATAATCCTGTAGTTTTTCAGAATTCAAAGAGAAATAGATCATTCAGTCATTAAACAAGTAATTTCAAAAAATTAAAACGATATTGTATACAGTTCACAATTGTAACATTAATAAAATTACATATGTGAATTTAATATTGATTACATTTGTGAAAGTGCTTTTTTATTATGGAGGACAGATTATTACGACTTCTTGACAGCGAGCAGATATCCTCATCTAAATTCGCTGATATTATAGGTGTACAGCGGTCAAGTGTATCGCATATTTTGTCGGGACGGAACAAACCCAGTTATGATTTTCTTCAAAAAACATTGAAAGCATTCCCTATGTTAAGTGCTGATTGGTTGATACTTGGAAAAGGGAAGATGTATGAGGGAGACATTGAGGTAGGTGGAGGAACTCTCTTTGATCAACCTCTACGAAAAACTGCTGCTGTGTCCGAAATACATCAGGATATTGATTCTGATGGACCAGGTTTAAGTGTTTCAGAAGAGGATATTCCATCCAATTCTGTAACAGGTATCGGAAAAGATGTTTCTGGAGAGGTAATTGAAGATGCTGTGCCTAAAACTCAGGGAATTACCGGGAGAAAAATTAAGCGGCTGATTATTCTCTTCAATGACAATTCATTTGAATCATATGATCCGGCTTAACGATTTCTTTTATCTTTGTAAAAAAATTTGATGTACCGCTTTATTATCAGGCCACTTTTCTTCCTTCTGCCTCCCGAAAAGATCCATCATTTACTTACCGGTTTTCTTCGTTTCCTGTTTAAGATACCGGGTGTTGCATTGTTAACGCGAAGAGTATTTCACAGGAGCGTCAGGAATGTTGAAACAGAATTTCTCGGTCTTAAATTTTCAAACCCGGTTGGACTCGCCGCGGGTTTTGACAAGAACGGCGAAGTTTACAACGAGTTCTATAATCTTGGTTTTTCTCATATTGAAGTTGGGACTGTAACTCCCAAGGGGCAGCCAGGTAATGCGAAACCCAGGAGTTTCCGTATACCAAAAGATAAAGGACTGATCAACAGGATGGGCTTCAATAACAAGGGTGTTGATGCTTTGGTTAGGCAATTGAAGCATAAAAGGGCTCCTGGATTGATTATAGGGGGCAATATTGGCAAGAATACACTTACATCCAATGTCGAGGCTGTCTCGGATTATGAAAGCTGTTTTAAGGCCTTATACGGGCTTGTCGACTATTTTGTGGTCAATGTAAGCTGTCCGAACATAACAGACCTCCATGAGCTTCAGGACCAGGATAAACTGGAGACTATCCTTGGTCGTTTATCTCAGATCAGAAGCAAACAATCTAGTTATACTCCCATCCTGCTAAAAATTTCGCCTGACCTGAATCCGAAGCAGATCGACACTTCCCTTGAGATCGTTGAAAAATTTGGAATTGACGGGATCGTTGCAACAAACACCACAATACGCCGGGATGGACTGAAAACTTCAGGGAAAAGGATCAGTGAAATCGGCAATGGAGGATTGAGCGGAGCACCAATTACCGCGAGGAGCCTGGAAATTGTCCGTTATATCACGGAAAAGACAAATGGAAAGATGCCAATCATTGGTGTTGGCGGAATAATGACTCCAGGGGATGCAATAAAGATGCTCGAAGCCGGGGCGACTTTGGTACAGGTCTATACCGGATTTATATACAACGGGCCGGGTTTTGT
>CAYSAH010000215.1:0-6860 GCA_964428945.1 uncultured Bacteroidaceae bacterium
TAAAAAACTTAAACTTGTTTCTGGCTGCACTTTTTATTGCAACTGCGTGTAATGGAAAACAAGACGATTTTGCGATTAACCGTGAAGAATTGGTTAAAAGACATAACATAACTTTCACGAGTGTTGATAATACCAATGTCCCCCAGGTCGGAAATGGTGAAATTGCATTCGGAGTTGATGTTACGGGACTGCAAACCCTGTATGGAAATACAATGTCGCAGTGGGGTTGGCATAGCTTTCCGTTGCCGGAGGGAAAGACAATAGATGATTTTAAAATGACCGAAGTAGAGGTTCATGGTCACATTGCAACTTACCCTGTTGAGGAAGAAGGTCAGCAGGAATTGTATATGTGGTTAAGGGAAAATCCCCACCGCCTGAATCTTGGTAAACTTTCGTTTCTGATTGATGGAGTAAAGATTGATACTGCAGATCTAACTGAAATAAGTCAGCAACTTGATTTATGGCAAGGCGTGATTTATAGTAAATATATGCTAAAAGGGACCCCTGTTAAGGTTATAACCTTGTGTCATCCAGAGGAAGATGCAATAGCAGTTAGTGTGGAATCAAGTCTGATAAAAAGTAAAAGACTATCTGTACAAATATCCTTTCCTTATGGTCATGCAACAAAGCATTCAGGAGCCAATTGGGAGGCAACAGATAAGCACGTAACAAAGTTATCTGTCACAGAAAAGAATGCCACATTTTACAGAATGTTGGATTCTGATACATATGAAGTTAAGTTAAGCTGGAATAACAAAGGAGAAATAAAAGAAACTGCCAAACACACCTATTCGCTAATACCTTCAGGGGATTTAGATGCGTTTTCTTTCAATTGCCAGTTTTCCCGGGAAACAAATAATGAAATCGCTGAGAATTTCGAGCAAACCAGGAAGGCAACCGTTCAGCATTGGAAGAAATTCTGGGAAACCGGAGGTGCGATTGACTTATCGGGAAGTGAAGATAGCAGATGGATGGAACTTGAACGAAGAATCGTCTTATCGCAATACCTGCTTGCCGTGAACGAAGCAGGAAGCTTACCTCCACAAGAAAGCGGACTATTATTAAACAGTGGCTGGTATGGAAAATTTCATTTGGAGATGCATTGGTGGCATGGAGCTCATTACCAATTATGGAATAGATGGGAGCTTTTTGACCGCTGTCTGAATTGGTATCATCAAACAATCCCCGAAGCGAAGAAAATTGCAAAAAGGCAGGGTTATGAAGGAGCACGCTGGCCAAAAATGATAGGTCCTGATGGAAGGTTTGGCCCCTCAAATACAGGCCCATGGTTAATTTGGCAGCAGCCTCATCCAATTTTTTATGCAGAACAAAATTTCAGGACTGATCCTTCAAATCAAATCCTTGAAAAGTGGAAGGAGGTGGTGTTCGAATCTGCTGATTTTATGGCTTCATACGCTTATAAAAACAAGGAGACAGGAAAATACGATTTGGGCCCCTGGTTAATAAATGCAGCAGAAAATAATCATCGCACCATGGCAACTACTACTAATCCTGCATTTGAACTTGCCTACTGGAGGTACGGATTGAGTATTGCCTGTAAATGGAGGGAAAGAATGGGTCTGCCCGCCAATGAAAAATGGTTGGATGTGCTATCTAATCTGGCACCACTACCTGTTGAAGATGATGTTTATGTAATGTATGAAAATGTTCCGAATATGTGGACTCAGTTTAATAGAAGTCATATAGATGTTATTGGCACCGGAGCCTTTTTACCAACTAATGGAATTGATAAAGCTATATTAAATAATACCGTAAACAAAGTATGGACTGATTGGAAAATGGAATCGACCTGGGGATGGGACTTTCCATGGCTTGCGATGGCAGCAGCCCGTGCAGGTCAGCCCCAAAAGGCTGTTGATGCTCTGCTCATGAACTCTGGGAAAAACATTTACACGAAGTGCGGATTCAATGCCGGAGGACCAGCTGCAGCCTATCTCCCCGGAAATGGAGGATTACTCTATGCTGTGGCAATGATGGCCGCTGGTTGGGATGGCGCAGAGGATAAGCCTGCACCAGGATTTCCCGATGATGGCTCATGGGACGTAAAATATGAAGGATTAATGAAGGCACAATAATACTTTAAAACAACATCAAGATATGATACTTAAATACCAACATTATTGTTTAGCAGTAGTTTTCTTTTTTGTAGCTGTATCAGGATATAGTCAAAAAAATGGCTTTCTTTCAACTATCCCTCACGGATTAACAGTTGAGTATATAAGAGATCCGGGAAAGACAAAGATCCTGGATGCTCAGCCTGAATTCTCATGGATAGTACCTAAGGAAGCTGTTTTTCAGAAGGCATATCAGATACTTGTCTCATCAAAAAGAGAAGAGGCAGAAATGAACATTGGTGATGTATGGAACAGTGGTCAGGTAAGAAGCGGTGAATCTAGCAATATTGAATTTGCTGGAGATGCGCTTCAGCCTGAAAAGCAATATTTTTGGAAGGTTCGAATCTACGATAAGGATAATCGTTTGTCAGACTATTCAGAGATACAGGAATTTCGTACGGGTAAATTTGGTTCAAATAGTATTACCGAAAATTATTTTCAGATAGAAAAGCGTGCTCCTGAATCATTCACGAAACAAGCAAGCAGCAGCTATTTTGTTGATTTTGGAAAGGATGGATTTGGAACATTGGAACTTTCTCTCATGGTTAAGAAGAAGAATACGGTTACTGTGCGTTTGGGAGAAAAACTGCTGAATGGAAAAATAGACCAAAACCCGGGAGGTACAATACGCTATCAGGAAGTCCATCTGGAACTTTCTCCGGATAAAGAAACATACCTCATTCAACTTATGGCGGACAAACGCAATACAAAAGCACGTGCAGTTGCATTGCCAGATTCTTTTCCGGTAATCATGCCATTCCGCTATGCTGAAATTGAGGGGATTGATGATCTGAAAGCCGAACATCTAAAACAGGTGGTTTACTTTAATTATTTTGATGACAACACCAGTAGTTTTTCAAGTTCAAATGATATTCTGAATCAGGTGTGGGACTTATGCAAATATTCAATAAAAGCAACTGCCTTCTGTTCTTATTATGTTGACGGCGACAGAGAGAGAATTCCCTATGAAGCTGATGCCTATATTAACCAATTAAGTCATTACTCTGTAGACAATGAATATGCAATCGCAAGAAAGACAATCGATTTTCTGATGAAAAATCCAACATGGCCCACAGAATGGCAACTGCATATGGTCTTAATGGTACACGCAGATTACATGTATACCGGAAATACGGAGCTCATAGAGGATTATTATGAACAGCTAAAAGTAAAAACCCTCATGGCACTTGCAAATGAGGATGAATTAATAAGCACTCAGTCTCCCAATCATAACGATGAATTAATGGAAGCACTTGGGTTTCCTATGTGGGAAAGAAAAAATAGACTTAGGGACAATGTTGACTGGCCTGGAAACGAGAGAGACAAATATGAATTTATGCCTTTGAACACAGTGGTAAATAGCTTTTATTATCAAAATCTCGTAATAATGGCAGAATTCGCAGAAATTCTGGGCAAGACAGAAGAGGCACTTGACTTTAATTTTCGTGCAGAAAAGTGCAAAATTTCTATCAACACTAAATTGTTTAATAAGGAGCTTGGGTATTATATGGACGGTGAGGGAAGCGACCATGCTTCACTTCATGCCAATATGCTTCCTCTGGCTTTTGATATTGTCCCTGAGGCTTATAAAAGCACAGTGGCAGCATTTGTAAAATCCAGGGGTATGGCATGCAGTGTTTATGGAGCCCAATACCTTATGACTGCATTGTACAATATCAATGAAGCAGATTATGCATTGGAATTACTCAGCTCAACTGACGATCGTAGTTGGTATAATATGATAAAATCAGGATCAACGATTACCATGGAAGCCTGGGACATGAAATACAAACCAAATGCGGATTGGAATCATGCTTGGGGAGCAGTGCCGGCAAATATTATTCCAAGAGGACTTTGGGGGATACGAGCACTCAGGCCTGGTTTTGGCCTGGTATCAATCAAACCCCAAATGGGAAGTCTGAAACAAAGTTCGATAGTTCTCCCAACAATTAAGGGTCAAATTAAGGCTGAATACAATACGATGGGTCCTCGACAAAGCAATTATACAATTGAGTTGCCAGCAAATATGGCAGGTGAGTTTATAATGAATTTTGAGAAAGATGCTAAAGTATCTCTGAATGGAGAGGATGTTATTCTTTCATTTGGATCGATTCGTTTAAGCCCAGGGCAAAATAATATAGTGATTCAGCGTTAAAACAGAAGAAACGCCGATTCATAGTTTTATTTCCGAAGGATTGATTCAAGAGTAACACTTAAAATTTTTAACCCAATGAGAAGAACTACAAATTTAGATAATACGACGAACCATTAAAGATTAGAAAGATGAACATAATACCAATAATTCTTTTATTTGCATTTATTAATCAATCATTTATATCACCTGATAACAAGAGTGTGGTAAAAGATGCAAACAGCAAGGGGCAAGGGCTTTCCAAAGAGGAATTTAAGAAGCCTTCAATTGAAAACTGGCCCAGGCCTCTCTGGTTTTGGAATAATACAACAGTTACCGAAGAAGGTATCGAAGAACAGATGCAAGCATATCGGGACTTGTGTGGCTATGGAGGGTTCGGAATATTACCCTTTGGAAAAGATTTTAAACCTGGCTATTTGACTGAAGACTACTTTCGGGTATATGGCAAAGCCCTTGAAAAAGCTAAAGAATTAGGTTTAGTGATGTGTTTGTACGACGAATACGGATTTCCCAGTGGTAGTGCAGGATTCCGCAACGCAGATGGGATTTCACGCTTCGAACAACGGTTCCCGGAGCATACGATTAAACGACTGGATAAAAGGGAATGTAGTGTTATTGGTCCTGCTGTTTATGATACAAGAATTCCATCCACAGGAAAATTGATGAGCATTGTTGCCATGGAAGCAAATACCCTTGAGAGAATTGATCTTACAAATATGCTTACAGGAGAGCGTTTAATATGGGAAGTTCCGGAGGGCGATTGGAAAATATTGATATTTTACTTAGTAAAAGATCCTGATCTTATTACTGATTACCTGAGTCCTGAAGCTGTCCGGAATTTTATCAAAATGACTCACGAGGAATATTATAAAAGATTCAGTGAATATTTTGGAACTGTCATTAAAGGAACTTTTTTCGATGAACCAACCATGTATCGCGCTAAGGGCCGGATGTGGACTGAAAAGTTTAATGAGAAGTTTGAAAACAAATATGGTTTCAGTCCAACGATTTTGTATCCTGCATTATGGTACAATATTGGTCCTGAAACAGAATATGCCCGAAATATGCTTTTCGGATTCAGGGCAGAATTGTATGCAAAAGGGTTTGCAAAAGAGGTGAACGACTGGTCGGTTGAACATGGAGTTTGGGCTACCGGGCATCAGGATCAGGAAGAAATACTAAACCAGGTAAGTGTTTCCGGAGATTTTATGAAATCATTTAAATATCTTGAGGTCCCGGGGATTGATAAAATTGGAGGAAATCGTCCTGCAGAAAGATTTTACAAGTTGACAAGTTCTTCAGCTTACAATTGGGATCGGACGCTTGTTATGTCTGAAACTTATGGTGCCATGGGAACCTTAGGGAAGAAGGGAGATATAAGGTGGAATGAAATCTTCTCCATAGCCATGGATCAATATGCCAAAGGTATTAATATGCTAATCCCTCATGCCGTGTGGTACGATGTGGACCATGTACACTACAAACCTGAATTGTCGCATCGAAACCCACTTTACGCTGATAGTTTGAAGGTTTTTAATCAATTTCTTTCCCGATTGAATTACATTTTGCAGAAAGAATCCCGCCACGTGGCAGATATAGCCATTTTATATCCAATCCAATCTCTTCAGGCAGACCATTGTCTGGATTACACACTTTCCTCAGCAAGGGGAGGGGTTGAAATTCCTCATACAGACTATGTTGATGTTTCCAACTGGCTTACAGATTATGCTGGTAAAGATTTCACTTTTATTCATCCCGAGGTATTGGATGAAAAGTGTTCGATACAGGATGGCATGTTGTATTTGGAAAATAAATTAAATTGGGAAAAATTCAGGGTTCTCATAATTCCTTCATGCAAAACCATTTCAGTAAGCAACCTTCAGAAAATAAAGGATTTTTATGAAGCTGGAGGATCAATTGTATTTACAACAAGGCTTCCATCAATTGCTGTTGAAAGAGGCAAAAATGAAGAAGTCCTTAATTTGATAAGATCAATTTTCCCGAATAAAGAGAGTAGCCAAGGGGTAATTTATACGAGTAATAAAGGGGGGAAAGCGCTATTTGTCTCAGAGAATAGAGCGGAGAATCTGCAAGATTTTTTGATGGAAATCGGAGGTGTTTTTGATGTCGACTATCCGATGAATAAAAAAATAAGATACATCCACAAGGTAATTCAGGGGCAGGATGTATTTTATTTTGCAAATATTGGAGGTGAATCAGTTGATTTACAGGTTTCGCTTCGCGGAAATTTGAAACTGGAGAAATGGGATCCACATACAGGAAATATTACCAGCATAGAAAGCGATAATAAAGCAGGTGATGCAAGCTTGAAGAAAAACACACCAATGAAACTTAGTTTAGGACCTTATAAATCATGTTTTTGGATTGGAACCAGGATGGATTAAAAAATCAATGAAGTAAATATTTTATAAATGATAAATGAAAACATTCAAATTTAATACTCTAAACAAATCCCAAATTATTTTTTTGTTCTTCATAGGAATTGTGCTTCTGCTGAGCTATACTTCTCCTCAATCAAAAGATAGCTTAAAGCACGCCTTTCTGAATCCACC
>CAYSAH010000216.1:0-6811 GCA_964428945.1 uncultured Bacteroidaceae bacterium
AATAGGAAATCAGTCCGATTTTTGGAAATACTATCTTCTTACAACTTGTACCCCTCCAAAAACAACGCTCATCTTTATATTCAGTGATGCAGAATCTGATTTATAGTTATCAGATGTATAATAAGTTGACCCAAATACTGCTGTATTGCCATCGGGCAGCTCTGCACCTGCAAATACAGCATCTGCCTGAATACGCACCGGTGTTTCTTCTTTTATTTTTATCACTGAACCGCCAAAAACAGTATTGATCTCAACATTGAAATCGCCCCCGCTCAGATCAACATCGGTAAAATCATAGACCCCTTTTCCAAATACAACGCTGTATTCCTTCCCTTTTTCAGGTTTATCATACACACGCTCATTAAATATTGTTTCATTCGGACCAATTTTTCCTTCAGGAATCAGCACCCTCCCAAATAATACCTTTAGTCCGATAAGGATAAAAAAGACTCCGATAAGGATTTTAAATACAGGGAAATCCACGTTAAAGACCACTTTAATGATGAGTGCTACTCCCAGTAAGAGTAATAATGCACCCCAGAATAAACCAGCTCCCATTTTCATTTTATTTTTAATTAATAATTCAACGAATTGTTATTTTAATAATACAATATTAGATTATCAATTCACGGCAAGCCATATGAAATCGGCGAATTGCAGACAGAAATCGGTGAACAGGCGAAGGGCAGGGAGCAGAAGTAATATCGAATCATGAACAAGGAACAAGGAATGTTGAAGTAATCAAATAAACTGACAGTTGAGCAATATAAATATCCCCCGGATCCAGTTTTCTCGCTTACCTGTCTTGAGGAGGGGGGGCGCAAGGCACAAGGAGTTAGAAGCAAAGGGCGAGGACAAAAACTATCCTGTCCAGAGAATATATCAATTGCGGCCCTCATTTCTTTTGTGTAATTTTGCGCCGGGTAAGCAGGCAGGACTGTTTGGAACGTTAATTTTAACTGTAAGTTTCAAGGTTCAACCTTGCCCATTTTGCACATTCACCACCAACAAGAAACACACAGTAAATTGTAGTTCGATGAAAAAACTCTATATAGAGACCTATGGATGCCAGATGAATGTGGTTGACTCCGAGGTGGTGTTGTCCATTTTGCAGAAAGAGAATTACCAGTTAACGGAAAAGTTGGAAGAAGCTGACCTGGTGCTGGTAAATACCTGTTCCGTTCGTGATAATGCCGAACAGACTGTAAGAAAAAGGATTATTGAATTCAACCGTCAAAGGAAGGTAAATGAAGATCTGGTTGTTGGCGTGATCGGATGTATGGCTGAGCGTTTGAAGGAAAAGTTGCTTGAACAAGAAAAGCTTGTGGACCTCGTTGTGGGCCCTGATGCATACCGCGAACTTCCCGCTCTTCTCAAAACTGTGGAATCGGGTCAAAAGGGAATAAACACCATTCTTTCTCTCGAGGAAACTTATGCGGATATAAGCCCGGTTCGTCTTGACAAGAACCATGTGTCATCTTTTGTTTCGATCATGCGGGGATGCAATAACTTCTGTGCATTTTGTGTGGTACCCTTCACCAGGGGCCGTGAACGAAGCCGTGATCCTGAAACCATAGAAAACGAGGTAAGGGAGCTATTTGATAAAGGATACCGCGAAGTCACATTGCTTGGGCAGAATGTTAATTATTACAAGTGGGGGCATTGGGCAATTGCGGTGGGCCATGAGGCCGGAGTTCTTAAGCCATTACCTGCAGCTGCGGTTCCCGGAATCACGGGTAAGCCTTTACGTGAGGCTCCGTCTTTCGGAGAGCCCGGCAAACAGGAGACGAGATTTGAGGATCTGCTCGAACGGATAGCCCGGATTTCACCGCTCCTCAGGGTCCGGTTTTCAACTTCTCATCCAAAGGATATGTCGGACCAGTTGTTGCAAACCATGGCTATTTATCCCAACCTCTGTAAAAGCATCCACCTGCCCGTGCAGTCAGGCAGCAGTGAAGTGCTCAAACGCATGAAACGAGGCTATTCAAGGGAAATATATGATGATCGGATACGGGCGATCAGGAAATATCTTCCCGGGGCAAGCATATCAACAGATATCATAGCAGGTTACTGCGGCGAGACAGAGGAGGAACACCAGGAGACACTTGAACTTATGAAATGGGCAGAATATGATTTTGCCTATATGTTCAAATACAATGAACGTCCCGACACCTTTGCTGCAAAAAAGTATGAAGATGATGTTCCTGAAGAGGTAAAATCAAGGAGGTTGAATGAGATCATTGCACTGCAGGGAGAACTTTCGCTTAAAAGTAAAAAGAAGGATATCGGAAAAGAATTTGAAGTGCTGGTAGAAGGTCCCTCAAAAAAATCAAAGGAGGAATTGTCAGGAAGAACCAGTCAGAATAAAGTTGTAGTTTTCCCGGCAAAAGAAATAAAGCCAGGTGACTATGTCAGGGTGAAAGTCAAGAGGTGTACTTCTGCCACACTTATCGGGGAGCTCGTGGGGTGATGGAGACAAAGTCCCGGGAGCTTTCTCGTTATTAAATTCGTAAAAATTGAAATAAACAAAACACTATCCTTAACATTAAATTTATGAGTGATCAAATCCGGGAATTCCGATCCTACCGCACGAAGATGAATGAACGGCTGCTGGCAACCGATAACAAGGTTATAAAAAGATTTTATAATCTTGATACCAATGCCTACATGGATGGGGTCCTCCCCTCAAAGACAAAGGAAATGCTCGGCCTGGTTTCATCCATGGTTCTCAGGTGCGATGATTGTATCAGGTATCACCTTGAAAAATGCATGGAACAGGGTGCAGCGAAGGATGAGATCATTGAAATCTTTGCCGTGGCGAACCTTGTTGGCGGATCTATCGTTATTCCTCATACAAGAAGGGCCCTGGAATACTGGGAAGAATTGGAGAAAGAGAGGGAAAGTATTGAAGAAGGGAAAGGTGGAAGGGTGGAATAATGCAATGATTTCTCCTGAAACCTATATTTCCTGTTCAACCAGAATCTTCTCCCCTACACCACCAGACGGAATGATATTGAAGTGATTCTTTAGATTCGTGATCTCGAAGAGCTCGTTAACCTCTGCAGAAATATTGCTCAGCTGAAAAAAACAAGCCATGGTTTCTGCTGTTCTTTTGGCTCTTAAGAGCATTTTAAGCCCCTCACTGCCAATGAACTCCATGCCCTCAAGATTAAAGATAACATGTCGTCCCGGTATGCTTACAAGCCTGGTAACCTGATCGCTGATCAGTTCGGAAATCAGACTATTCAGCCTTGTTAACTGTTGTAGTGACAATAGGTAGCAATCGTCTTCTTTAACTATCTTAAGCATTTAGCTTCCTGTTTTTGAATCACTTGTATTCAAAAATATGAATACTTAGCTTTGGATTTTTGGACTTTTCCAAAACTTATTCACAATGGAAGTCTATAGGACTTTAAATTTATTCTTCCTCCTTCACCTCAAGGTACAGTTCATCCAGTTGCTCCCTGGAAATGGTACTGGGCGTATCGATCATTACGTCTCGTCCCGAATTGTTCTTTGGGAAGGCAATGGTATCGCGGATAGAATCCAGTCCGGCGAACATTGCCACCCAGCGGTCGAAACCAAATGCAATGCCTCCGTGGGGTGGTGCACCGTAACGGAAGGCTCCCATCAGGAATCCGAACTGTTTCGCTGCTTCCTCGCGGGTAAATCCAAGGTTGTCGAACATCTGCTGTTGCAAGCTCTCGTTGTGTATCCTTATCGATCCGCCACCAAGCTCTACACCGTTTATTACAAGGTCGTAGGCTTTGGCTCTTAGTTTTCCCGGATCGGTCCTGAAAAGTTCCAGGTCCTCTTCATAGGGACTGGTAAAAGGATGGTGCATGGCGTGAAAACGATTTGTCTCTTCGTTCCATTCCAGAAGGGGAAAGTCAACAACCCACAAGGGTTTAAAAACATTTGGATCCATCAGTCCAAGCGTCCTTCCCATGTGCAAACGCAATTCGCTCAAAGCTTTCCGGGTTATTTCCGTATCACCGGCAAGAACAAGCATCAGGTCACCCGGTTTTGATCCCATGGCATCAGCCCATTTTTGAAGATCATCCGGTGCATAGAATTTGTCGACAGAAGATTTAAAGGATCCGGCCTCGTTATGTTTTACATAAACCAATCCTTTTGCCCCGATTTGTGGCCGCTTCACAAAGTCGGTAAGTTCATCAAGCTGTTTCCTTGTATATTCAGCACATCCTTTTGCGCAGATTCCCCTGACATACTCCACTGAATCAAATACAGCGAAATCTTTTCCGGCTGTAAGTTCCTTTATGTCGATGATCTCCATTCCAAACCTTGTATCGGGCTTGTCATTCCCATACCTGCTCATTGCCTCGTCGTAGGCCATTTTCGGATATTTTTCCTTGATATCTATTCCCAAAACCGCTTTGAAAAGGTGCTTTGTAAGTCCTTCGAAGGTATCAAGTAATTCATCCCTGTCCACAAACGACATCTCACAGTCGATCTGGGTAAATTCCGGCTGGCGGTCGGCCCGCAGGTCCTCATCCCTGAAACATTTCACGATCTGGAAATACCTGTCGAAACCTGCCACCATAAGCAGCTGCTTGAAGGTCTGGGGAGACTGGGGAAGTGCATAGAACTGCCCCGGATTCATTCGCGAAGGCACAACGAAATCCCTTGCACCCTCGGGTGTGGATTTTATAAGCACCGGCGTTTCAACTTCGATGAAATTCTTTCCACTTAAATAATTTCTTATCTCGATGGACATCCTGTGACGAAGTTCCAGGTTCTTTCTGACAACAGAGCGCCTAAGGTCAAGGTAACGGTACTTCATCCGCAGTTCATCGCCACCATCCGTATCTTTTTCGATAGTGAAAGGAGGAACTTCCGAAGAATTTAAAACCTTCATGGCGTGCACAAGGATCTCTATCTCACCTGTGGGAATATTCTTGTTCTTATTGCTTCTTTCAGCTACCTTACCATCTACCATAATAACAAATTCACGGCCAAGTTTCCTGGCTTCACGGCAAAGTTCAGACTGAGTCTCCATGTTAAAGACCAGCTGAGTGAGACCATAGCGGTCACGAAGATCAACAAATGTCATTCCGCCGAGCTCACGTGTTTTTTGCACCCAGCCGCTCAGTTTAACTTCCTGATTGACATTTTTAATATTCAACTCGCCACAATTGTGTGTTCTGTACATTTTTCAGGGAATTTATAAAGTAAATTGTATAAATTATTACTTTGCGAAAATATAAAGAATTATTGAGCTGGAATGACATATCCCATCTTCTCTGACGAATATTTTATGAGTGAAGCACTTAAAGAGGCGCGTATGGCCTTCGACGATGATGAAGTGCCTGTTGGGGCAATAGTTGTCGCCAACAAGCGTATCATTGCCAGGAGTCATAACATGACACAGCAACTGGGTGATGTCACGGCACATGCAGAGATGATCGCGCTAACCAGTGCCTCGAACTTCCTGGGCGCAAAATACCTGAATGACTGTACCCTTTTTGTTACACTGGAGCCCTGCCTGATGTGTGCCTCGGCACTAAATTGGGCACAGCTCGGCAGACTTGTTTTCGGTGCCTCTGATGACAAGGCTGGGTACCATCTTATAGAGCAGGCGGTCCTGCATCCAAAAACAGAGATCAGGTTCGGGGTGCTTGAGGAGGAATGTGGAGCAATGCTGAAGGCTTTTTTTAAGGGAAAAAGGTAAGGGACTGGGAAAGAAGGAAGAAGTATAAAGGAAAAAGTTGGTGAGGCCCGGCTTTTATGAGGCGCAGCCGATATAAAAGCCGATGGTCGAACTAATCCCGCTGAGTGCAGCGAAAGCGGGAGAAAAAGGAAAAAGTATCCTTCGACTCCGCTCAGGAACCGGATAAGGTGAATTGTATAAAGTATAAAGTAAACAGAATTTTGGATCACTGTATACTTTAGTTGTATTTCCTGGCGTACCAGGAGAATAAACACTACAGGATTACGGTAAAAGAATAAAGTGAAGGTTTAGGTTTTAGCTGAGATAGATTGTATCACAGCATGCCAAATAATAACTATGAACAATGACTCCGTATAACGAAATAATCATAAAATACTTTAAGGCGGATATCGGAGAGCTTATCATTGGTTCCTACAATGAAATGCTGTGCCTGTGCGACTGGCGGTACAGGAATATGCGATCGGAGATCGATGATCGTATCAGGAAAGGCTTGTCCGCAGAATATTCTGAAGGGGATTCCGAAGTGATTGAAACTACCATTTCCCAGCTCAATGAATACTTGAGTGGAGCAAGGCAGGACTTTGGTATACCTCTCCTGCTGATCGGAACTGAATTTCAAAAAAAGGTTTGGGAGGAGCTAAGGAAGATCCCCTATGGAAAAACCAGAAGTTACATCGACCTTTCGCGGTCCATTGGAAACGAAAAAGCGATCCGGGCTGTGGCAGCTGCCAACGGGGCAAATGCCCTATCAATATTCGTACCCTGCCACCGTATCATCGGCAGTAAGGGTGAATTGACAGGTTATGCAGGCGGGCTCCAGGCAAAGAAAAAACTGCTTAAGCTGGAGGCGGAAGGAGGAGAAAACAAACAACTGGAACTCTTTTAATTAGTTAATTTGTTTCATAATCCTAATCCAACTTTAATGCTTTTGATAATGGAAAAAACTTTGCATCATTCTATTAGCTTCCACTCAATTTTTCATTATACTTGGTAAAAACAAATCAAAAATGAAAAACCTGGGATTTACAGGTTCAATTACTGAATTAATAAAACAGGATGACTACCTGGGCTTTGATCTTGCCCGGGTGATTGCAGAGCATAAGGAAAGATATGTTGTTC
>CAYSAH010000217.1:0-6562 GCA_964428945.1 uncultured Bacteroidaceae bacterium
TTATCTTAAAGAAGTAATTAGTAATAAAAAGGTCAACGTTATTTAGGCATTGTCAGCCTGATCCCTGACACCTCATACCTCATACCTGAATCCAATTACTTCAACCCTCGCGCCTTGCGCCTCGCGCCTTGTGCCTGATCCCTGACACCTCATACCTGAATCCTGAATCCTGAATCCAATTGCCTCGCGCCTTGCGCCTTGCGCCTCGCGCCTTGTGCCTTGTGCCTCACGCCTCCCGCCTCCCCTTGCTTCCTAAATTTTTTCCGGCTAACTTTACTGAAGGTTCTGTCTGTCCCGGATAGAACCTGTTTTTAATAATCTGTTTGTATTGCGCCCTAAACCCGGATAGTCATGATCTATAACCAATGGTACATCATTCTCGATTCGAAGGAATTAAAAAAGAAAAAGCCACATAAACTTCAACGTTTTAACGAAGTTTTATCTCTGTGGAGAGACGAGCAAAACGCGGTTTGCTGCATCGCTGATAAATGTTGCCACCGGGGTGTGTCGCTTTCATGCGGGAGAACCCTTAAGGGGGAACTGGAGTGCCCGTTCCATGGATTCACCTATGATAAAACGGGCAGGGTAACTTCGATTCCTGCAAATGGAAAGATGAGCAAGGTTCCGGGGAACATGAAGGTGAGGGCTTACAGGACACATGAAGCTTTCGGGTTCATATGGATCTGGTGGGGAGATGAAGAGAAGATCGTTAAGGAACCCTTTTTCTTTACGGAAGTAAAGGATTTTTCGTATTCAACATTCAAGGACCACTGGAAGGTACATTATTCAAGGGCCATCGAAAACCAGCTTGATGTTGTTCACCTTCCCTTCGTTCACAGGACAACCATCGGAAGAGGAAATAAAACACTGGTGAATGGTCCGGTGGTTGTGAGGGAAGATGACCTGATAACCTTCTATGTTGATAATGTTCATGACGATGGAAAAAGAGTTCCTCTGAAACCTGAAGAGATCAGGAACTATAAGTCCCTGTTCCACCTCCATTTCCATTACCCAAACATGTGGCAGAATTACCTTACGGAGAAATTAAGGATCATTGCTGCATTTGTCCCGGTGGATGAAGAAAATACGATCATCTATATCAGGTATTACCAGAACATTATAAAAATCCCCCTGCTGAAACAGCTGATGAATTACATCGGTAAAGTGTCAAGCATTGTTATACTCCGACAGGACAAACGGGTGGTGCTGACTCAAATTCCAGCGAAAAGCAGTCTCAGGATGGATGAGCGACTTATTCCCGGCGACCTGCCAATCATTGAATACAGGAAACACCGACAAGAGCTGATCGATAAAAACTGAAAAGGACGAACCGGAAAATAAAGCTTCCGGGACCGGCGTACAGATAAGTAAAAGCTTCGGTCGGATAGCCGGAATCATTCGTCAATGGTAAAGTTTAATGAAGTGGAGGAATACTTAACAATTTAGTAAGTCCTCACGCTGCATTCACTTAGTTTTTACCGAACCGACAAATTATCAAAGTCAAATTTTGAAATCCCTGGTCAACAAAAGATCATTGTTAATTTATTAAACCAGGTATTAGGACAAAAAACAGTTTGTTATTTCCAATAGATTTCTATTTTTATGCTAACTAATTTAATCACGATAACTATGAAAAAAATATTCATTGTACTGGCCCTGGCAATTTCCTATGGTGCGTTTGGCCAGTTTAATACAGGCAGCGTTTACTTCAGTGGTATGACAACCGGTAACCTGGGCACCGGATTGAATGAAGGGCAATTTTACATACCCTTCGAAATTGGGGTTGAAGGAGGCTATTTTTTAAAAAATAAGATAGCTCTTGGGGGAAAGATTCACACACACGGTGAAATTTTCTTTAACGGAGGTTCAAGCTATGAACTTACCCTGGGACCGACGATTCGCTATTACCGGGCAACGGTTAAAGATTTCCAGATGTACTATTACGGGCATATTTTTTATGGGTTTTGGAATGGATCGAACAATCAAACCGGTTTCCAAACCGGAGTTGGATTTGACTACTTTTTAACAGAACGGATAGCTGTTGAAGCCAAGATACTATATCATTATACCCGCCAATGGTACAGTGATGCATTTTCAGGAACAACATTCGGCTTTAATAATCATAACCTCCTGTTTGAACTCGGTATTTCAGTATTCTTCCCATCACTTACCTTTTTTGACAAAAGTTAAAAAGGGGTAGAACGTAAGTACTTTTCAGTAACTTTGCAGCCAAAATAAGTTTGCTTTGGCTAAACGCGTAGTTGTTGGTTTATCTGGCGGAGTGGATTCAAGTGTTGCAGCATACCTGCTGAAGGAGCAGGGTTATGATGTGACCGCTGTGTTTATGATCAACTGGCACGATAAGACTGGTGTACTGGATGCAGATTGTCCATGGGACGAGGATGTGATCTTTGCTGAACTTGTGGCCAAAAAGATCGGAATTCCTTTTCATGTTGTCGATCTCAGTGTTCCCTATAAGAAACGTGTGATCGATTACATGTTCTCCGAATATGAAAAAGGAAGGACCCCAAATCCGGATGTACTATGCAACCGCGAGATCAAATTCGATGAATTCATTCTGGCGGCTGAAAAATTCAAACCCGACTTTGTTGCAACCGGCCATTACTGCAAGAAGGATGAAATTGAGATAAACGGTGAGAAAATATACAGGCTCCTGGCCGGTGATGATCCGAACAAGGACCAGAGTTATTTCCTATGCCAGCTCTCACAGGAACAACTTGCCAGAACACTCTTCCCGATCGGGCACCTTCGTAAAGAAGAAGTAAGAAAGATTGCACGGCAGCAAAAACTTGCTTCAGCGGATAAAAAGGACTCCCAGGGAATCTGCTTTGTCGGGAAGGTCCACCTGCCGGATTTTCTTCAGCAGAAACTCGAACCAAAGGAAGGCAATATCTTTGAGATCCCGGCAGACAGTCCTCTGTATTCCAGACCAGGATCAAATGATATCCATGAACTTTCAATCCCGCTTACATACAGGATCGACGACGGTGAATTCGCAGGCAAGCACAGGGGAGCCCATTTTTTTACCATCGGTCAGCGCAAGGGACTGAAGGTAGGTGGCAAGAAAGAACCCCTTTTCGTGATCGCCACGGATGTAATAAAAAACAGGATCTACGTGGGCCAGGGAGCCGAACATCCAGGCTTGTACAGAAAAGGCCTGAAAATAATTACTGGGGAAATTCACTGGGTGCGCCCCGATCTTGCAATGAAACCAGGCGAAATTCGGGATTACCTTTGCCGTATCCGTTACAGGCAGGGACTTGAAAAAGCCACGCTTCACATGGAAAAGGATGGAATGTATATTATTTTTGAGGATGCGCAACGGGGAATTGCAGCCGGACAATTTGCAGCGTGGTACAATGAAGGTGAATTGATCGGCTCAGGAGTGATCCACCAATAGAATTTCACTGCCCGGCTCCGGGCCTGTTCATGATCAGGCTTTGATAGTAAAAAATTTCAGCACTTCTTCGCGAAATGCCTTTACCGGCCTGAAAGCTGCCAATGTGAGGATCTAAGCTTAGGCAACGTTAAATCAGCGGAAGGCAGGGATTGAAACTCAGGTTCACTTTGGCCCTGAACGCCTGCAAATTTTGCAACAATTCCTTCGTGAGTACTAGCCTTCTGCAGCGCGGAGCGGGCAGTCGGAATAATTAATACCTTACTCTAATTCAAATAATTGGCAATAAAATTCTAAATTAGAGCTTGATTGCCAAAAAGACAGGTCCGCGTTATATCGGCACTAATTATAGCACCGGGATGTTGTACCACATTAAAAGCTAAATAAAATGAAAAGAACAATCATCGTATTTACAATTATAATTATTTGTTTTCAATCCTTTGGACAAAAATCCAGAGCCAGAGACCTGGGCATTCCATTTGAGGGTAATACCGGTCCTTACAATGCAATAACCGATGTCGACGGGGTTGAGGTGGGTTTCACAACTATCATTGAAGGAACGGGTAGTCTGGAAGTAGGGAAAGGCCCGGTTAGAACAGGAGTTACAGCGATAATGCCTCGAGGGAAAAAGTCAAAGGACCCGGTATTTGCCGGATGGTTCCCCCTTAATGGAAATGGTGAAATGACAGGAACTACCTGGATTCAGGAATCGGGTTTCCTTGAGGGACCAATAATGATCACAAATACACATAGTGTCGGAACTGTCCAGGCAGCCGTGCTTTCCTGGCAGGTACAAAATGATATGCTTTTCAAAGATTATTCATATCCGGTAGTTGCAGAAACCTATGATGGATGGCTCAATGACATCAATGGATTTCATGTAAAAGAGAGCCATGTTTTTGAGGCAATTAAAACTGCTAAATCCGGAAACATACAAGAAGGAAATGTTGGTGGAGGAACAGGAATGATTTGTTACGAATTTAAAGGAGGGACTGGTACATCTTCAAGATTGCTGACAGAAGAGAACGGAGGTTATACAGTAGGGGTGCTTGTTCAGGCTAATTTCGGCAGAAGGTATCAACTTCAGATTGCTGGTGTTCCGGTTGGCCGGGAAATTACCGAAAATGCTCCGTTTACAGATGGCAAAAATTTCTTTGACCAGGGAACTTCAATAATTATCGTTATAGCAACCGACGCGCCACTTTTACCCATTCAACTAAAACGACTTGCAAAAAGAGCATCGATGGGAGTGGCTCGCACAGGTGGTATTGCAGAAAACAATTCAGGTGACATATGTATTGCATTTTCAACTGCGAATGAAGGTGCGGCAAAACCAGAAGATGGTCTGGCAAAACTGGAAATGCTATCGAATGATCGGTTGAATGCAATTTTTGCTGCTGCCATTCTGGCTACTGAAGAAGCCATTATTAATGCGCTTGTGGCGGGAGAAACAATGTCAGGGATTGATGATCATAAAATATATGAACTCCCTCACGATGTACTGATCGATGTAATGAAGAAGTATAATCGAATTAAAAATTAATGAGGTACAGCAATGCATATACATTAGGAGGCATAGAATGACCTCCTAATATTGATCTACTAAAAATTTGACTTTGAATAATTTATATCGCACCTTTAAATAAGCTATCACCAAGGTACTTTGACTTATAAAACAAGACCTTTATTACAGGAAATGTGGATTAACACAGAATATTATGATCTGTTTTTGACGTTCATCAAGATTGTAAAAGAGAGAATAATAGAAATAAACGGGTTACATATAGCCAGATAAATAATAAATAAGTGACCAAATGAAACATATTCGAAACATTATTGCCATGTAATAGCAGCCTAATCAATAATTTATCACAATGAAATCTATACTATTTCTATTAATCTTAATTCTTGCAAGTTGCAGCAATAATCGAAATACTGATACTCAAAGAATTCCTGATATTCCAGTCTCCCTGGATACATTATTTGATATTGAAACTTCTTTGGTGCAGTCTGAAGATGAATCAGGAAATATAAGTATAGATACAATTAGGAGAGAAATCCAAAAGGTTAGAAAGATATTCAGAAAAGGGATTATTTATACCTATTCGGCAGATTATTATGATATTAAAGGGGAGAAAATAAGTTCCGAGGAAGTTAAATTAATTCCAACGGGCAGACGTATAAAAATTGATCCCGATATGCAGGACCTGGTTCTGATAGAATACAACCTGAAAGAAGCTGAAAAACGGTTCATCCTTGAACAGCATTCAAGAATCAATAGCCTCTATTCTCTTGAGTCTAATTGGTTAACCAAATCAGGAGAAGGTATTATTGAGAATGTTGAAAAAGTCTGGATGCATCCAATAAGAAACAATCAATATATTTTTACTGAAATATGTGGATTTCCACATGCTCAATTGCCCCTGGAAGTTGGAAAAGGATGGGAATCAAATTTATCTATTCAATCCGGTTGGGGTGACTGGGATGGTTTAGAATTAGTATCTGATTACAAAGTAGAGGGTAAGGAAACCTTGGAACTCAATATTGGATCAATTGAAAGTTGGATTATATATGTTGAAACAAGTTCAACTTTAGGATCAGGGAAAGTTAAATTTAATTTCAATGACAGCCTTGGCTTTGTAAGAATGGACTATCATAATTTTAAAGGTGAGCGACTCATTTTCAATATGATAAAGGTTGAAGAAGCGGATGACGGCCTATAACAAAGTGCATATTTCAGAGCGGGGTTGGTGCTTAAATTGTAATTAACGCCTTGGCAACTTAATTGGTTGGAGCTTTGAAATGCCCTAGGTTTCATATACCTATCCAGTACCAGCACAAAGTATTCCTGAAATGATTCTACCTTTTATGCAATCCGCATTCTTTTTGTTCCTGACCTTCCCACCACCAGCGGCCTGCTTTAAAATCCTCTCCGGGCTGAACTGCACGTGTGCAGGGCTGACAACCGATACTTGCAAATCCCCGCTCATGCAATGGATTAAAGGGAACATTAAATTCACGGATATAGTTCCATACATCCTTTTCCGTCCAGTTGATCAAAGGATTGATCTTAATCAATCCGTTTACTTTGTCCACCTCCCCCAGTTGAGACAAAACCTTACTCCATCATTAAAGAGTTTGAAC
>CAYSAH010000217.1:6572-6797 GCA_964428945.1 uncultured Bacteroidaceae bacterium
ACACTTATATATTTAAAAAAATCCTTCTCTTACATTTTTATAAATTGTTTTATATTAAAAAATCCTTTTATTTTTCCCCAACCCAGTGATTTAAAAAAAAAACGACTGATGGTCTGGTCCTTTCTTAACCCGCATATCCAAACATCCAGGTCCTTAAATGCACGTTGCAGGGGCTCAACTTTCCTGATGCCACAGCACATTTTCCTATTGTCGACAGTGTCGTAA
>CAYSAH010000218.1:0-2489 GCA_964428945.1 uncultured Bacteroidaceae bacterium
GACCTCTTCAATGCGTGCCGGATGGATTCTTCCATCGGTTACCAATTGATGAAGTGCGAGGCGGGCGATCTCACGGCGTACAGGATCGAAAGCAGATAATATGATGGCTTCTGGTGTATCATCAACGATAACTTCAACCCCGGTGGCAGCCTCAAGGGCCCTAATATTCCTGCCTTCCCGTCCGATTATCCGGCCTTTCATCTCATCAGAATCGATGTGGAATACCGTAACAGAATTCTCAATTGCAGTTTCAGCAGCAACACGTTGTATCGTTTCAATGACAATTTTCCTGGCTTCCTGGTTTGCTGTCATTTTAGCCTCATCCATAATCTCATTTATATAGGACATGGCTTCAGTTTTTGCCTCTTCTCTAAGTGATTCCACAAGCTCTTTCCTGGCCTGATCGGCAGACAGACCGGAAATGGCTTCAAGTTGTTCGACCTGCTGCCGGTGGTATTTTTCAAGTTCCTCTTTCCGGTGTTCAACATGCGTAAGTTGTGCCGTGAGGTTTTCCCTAATTACTGCTATTTCATTCTGCTTATGCTGCAAATCTTCAGAGCGTTGGGAGAATGCATATTCCTTCTGCCTCACTTCATTCTCCCTCTGGTTCAATTTTCCGTCCTTTTCATTGATCATCTTTTCATGATCAGCTTTCAGCTCAAGAAATTTCTCCTTTGCCTGGAGTATTTTCCTTTGCTTAATCATTTCAGCCTCTTGTTCGGCTTCTGTAATAATCCTGTTTCCTTTCCCTTTTATAGTCGCCTGGGTCAGCAGGTAAGAGGCAAAACCGCCCACTAAGAGGGCTCCTCCTCCTGCAATAACGTAACCACCTAAAGGAACCTTAAGGATCATCTGTGTTATCAACAGTTCCATATTTAATCATATTTTAAACATAAAAAACACGCATATTTCCTCAAGATTTATAAAAACCCCAGTAAAGTATTAATGGAACGGCCGTTTCGTATCGAGTTTCCACTGATTCCCTGGGGGGAATTCTCCGGCGAACCGAAGCTGTGGCCTGCTCTACTCGACCCGAGCTATGCTCCAAATTAATAAGTGTTGAGTTTCACAAATGGTTGAAGAAACAATGCGGGCAAATCTTCATATATGTAAAGAACGCTATTACTCTTCTTTAAGCAGACCATCAAGCTCTTTGCTTAATGCTCTCAGATCGTCTTCCAAAGATACGAAATTTTGTTTTGATTCGCAATCTAAAAGTTGAATCACAAACTGAAGGGCTGCCATTGCCAGGAAATCCTGTGGGTCTTTATCAGTATACCTCTGCTTATACTGTAAGAGTTTGTCATTGATCAACTTAGCTGCCTTTCTGATCTTTTCTTCTTCTCGTACTTCTATTTTCAATGGATAGAATCTTTCAGCGATCTGTACCTTTATGGCCAATTTATCATCCATCTATCCCAGGTTATCTGTTTAAAAGAGCAATACACTTATCAATTTCCCGCACAATCTTATTAATCTGTAATTTTGCTTCCTGGGGCTCTCCATTCTCAGCGATAAAGGCCTTCGAAAGCTTCAGCGTATTGTTTTTTTGGTTTAGTTCACGTATTTTCTTTTCCTGATCCACTATTTTTTCTCCCAGGTTCACATTTTCCATTGCCAATGATGAATTGAATTTTTTTTGTTCCTCCAGCCTTTCAGCAAGCAACTTTATTTTTTGCTTCAATTCATCAACAATATAAACCTGATTTATACTCATTAAACAGAGGTGTTATAGGTACAAATATAAGACGGTTTTTTTTAAAATGAAATAGGGTGCCAGGGTGCGATGGGAATGCCTGAATGTAGAGACCTTAGACTAAATTCCAATTTTAGAACCAAAAAATTACAAATCAGGAATCGGTTCCCGTGAAGCCTGTGGCTGATCTCCAAGGCGATACTCATACGAGCCGAATTTACACGGGTTGCAATCATGGAAAGGGTGATTTAAAAAATCTGAAACATATTGAGTCGGTTGATAAATAGCTGCGCCGTGTCGCCTAATAATTATATTTTTGCATGAAATTCAATACCCGGACATGAAAAAAATACTTGTAATTTTTGTGATCTTAATTCCTTTTCAGTTATTCAGCCAGGGGAAGACCAATTTCAGGTCGCCCATGGACATTCCGTTATACCTGTCAGGAAATTTTGGTGAATTGAGATCCGATCATTTTCATTCCGGGATAGACATCAAGACACAGGGCGTGTCTGGGCATAAGGTAATTGCGATAGATTCGGGTTATGTTTCCAGGATAAAAATTGAAACAGGTGGTTACGGGAAAGCTCTTTATATTGCACATCCAAATGGTTATACAAGCGTTTACTGTCATCTTTCAGCCTTTAATTCCATAATTGGAAACTATGTAAGGGAAAAACAATATAAACTGAGATCCCATGCAATTGACCTATACCCTAAACCCGGAGAAATAAAGGTGTCCAAAGGGGAGCTTGTTGCATTGTCAGGAAATTCAGGAAGCTCAGCTGGCCCA
>CAYSAH010000218.1:2499-4108 GCA_964428945.1 uncultured Bacteroidaceae bacterium
TCTCCATTTTGAGTTGCGCCGGACATCTGATCAGCATGCATTAAATGCTTTGTTATATGGACTTCCTTTAACTGATAATATTCCGCCTGCATTTAAAAAGATAGCCCTCTACCCTATCGGTTTGCAATCTCAGGTAAGAAATTCCTCAGAACCATTTATTGCTGATCCATCAGGAGATAGGAGCTCCTTTAATATAAACGGTGAAAAAACTATTCCCGTTTATGGAACCATTGGATTCGGGGTTGAGATCTATGATTACCTGAATGGCTCACCAAATCGCTGCGGTATCTATTCCATTGAACTTTTTGTGGATGGGAAAAGAGTCTATTACTCAAAAATGGATGAATTCTCATTTTCTGAAAGCAGGTTTATAAATGCACACATTGATTACGCGCTCAAACAGGAAAAAAACATTAATATCCAACATTTGTACAAATTACCCTATAATGAACTCAGCATTTATAAGTACATTCAAAATAACGGACTTGTTGAGATCACGGATACGCTGTTCCATGAAATAAAGATATCAGCAACCGATGCAAATGGAAACAGCTCCTCCCTGGAATTCAGACTAAAAGGGACCGAAACGCCCCAGGTGAAAAAGGAAAACAAGGAGTTTTATGGAAAGATACTCCCCTTCAATATGGAATCTGGATTTTCAGAAAAGGATATTGAATTGGCTTTTCCATCTTTCTGCTTTTATAATGATGTCTCCTTTACCTATAGCAGGACCAAAGGCCGGGATGTTTTTTTGTCCGATATCTTTCAACTGCATAATGAGAACACACCGGTCCACAAACAATTTAAACTTAGTCTGGCACCAACTGAAATTCCATCACTTAATGCAGATAAATATTGTATAGTTAAAATCGAAAAAGATGATCAGCTAAGTTACGTCGGAGGTTTGTATGAAAACGGAATGATGACTGCCCAGGTAAGAAATTTCGGTAATTTTGCCATTACAATGGACACGCTTGCTCCTACAATAAAACCCATGAATTTACACTCAGGGAAGGATCTTAGCGAACAGCCGGGAATAAGTTTTGCAGTTAATGACGATCTGTCTGGAATAAAATCTTACAATGGATACATTGATAATCAATGGGTTTTATTTGAATATGACCCTAAAAATGACCTGATAAGCTACGAATTCGATCAAAGGGTTCCAATTTCAAAAAAAAATCACGAAATTGAAATATATTTGATCGACGTTCAGGGAAATACAAACGTGTACCATACATCATTTTATCGATAGTTGCATATGCAGGGGAATAATGAGCATCTTATTCTGGGCCTGATGTCGGGCACATCGCTTGACGGGGTTGACCTAGCACTTTGCAGATTCATTTTCAGGAACGGGAAAGTTACATATAATCTGGAAGCAGCTGAAACCTTTGCATATCCTTATTACTTGCGGGAAAAACTTGAAGATGCCCTACATATCAGTACCCAGGACCTTCATTACCTTGACCTGGAACTTGGGAATTTCTTTGCTTCCAATATCAATAAATTTATTGAGAAAAGCGGACTTAGACCCGAACTCGTAGCTTCACACGGGCATACTGTGCTGCACCAGCCTGATAAAGGTATAACTCTCCAGATTGGAAAC
>CAYSAH010000218.1:4118-6796 GCA_964428945.1 uncultured Bacteroidaceae bacterium
AAACGGAAATGTTATGGCAAATGAAACAAAGCTCATTGTTATTAATGATTTCAGGTTGAAGGATGTTTCTAAAGGTGGGCAGGGTGCTCCCTTGGTTCCGATAGGTGATCGGGATCTTTTTGGAGAATTCGGATTTTGCCTGAACCTTGGAGGCATTGCAAATATTTCCTTTGACCTGGGTGGAAAAAGAATCGCCTGTGATATTTCGCCATGCAATATGGCCCTTAATACAATTACTTCCTGGATTGGTATTGAATTTGACAATAAAGGAACTCTTGCCTCAAAGGGAAAGATCCATAAGGATCTGCTTGAACGTCTGAACAGGATTGAATATTATGCCGGTAAACCACCTAAATCCCTGGGCAAAGAATGGTTCCTCAGGATATTTTTGCCGGAGATCAGAAAAACCGAGATCACAATTGAGGACGCATTAAGAACTGTAAATGAACATATCGCCGACCAGGTATCTGGATTTATTAATCGTTTCGCCCAAGATGATTCAAGGATCCTCGTAAGCGGCGGCGGGACCTATAACAATTTCCTGGTTGAAAGGTTTAAAAGCAAGTGCAGTGCTGAACTATTTATACCTGATCAACATCTGATAGATTTTAAAGAAGCAATCGTATTTGCTTATCTTGGACTTTTAAAGATGCATAACAAAATCAATGTACTTGCCTCCGTCACGGGTGCAAGTTCCGATACATCAGCCGGGAATATCATTTATCCAAAATAATCTTATGGAAAATTTCATCGCATATAACCCGACCAAGTTACATTTTGGAAGAGGGGTTGTAAAAGAACTTGGGAGTGCAGCTTCAAAACTTGGAAAAAAAGCCCTTCTTGTTTTTGGAAAAGGATCTGTTTTACGAAATGGAAGCTACAGGGATACAGTGAAACAGCTTAAAGACCATCGGCTTGAAATTGTTGAATACAGCGGCATCAAGCCCAACCCCCTGGTTAATTCGGTTGATGAGGCTGTAGAACTTGGAATCGCTGAAAAAGTTGACCTTATTGTTGCTGTTGGAGGTGGAAGCGTGATCGATTCTGCAAAGATCATAGGTGTTTGCATTGCTGACAGGGCGCGGGGATGGGATGTTATGACAGGAAAGCATAAACCAACAAATACAATTCCCCTGATCGCCGTCCTGACACTTGCTGCAACAGGCACAGAGATGAATCCCACTTCAGTGCTTCAGAACCACGATACTGATGAAAAAATAGGATTCAGGCACCCAGTTATGTTTCCGGTTCACTCGTTCCTGGATCCTGATTATACGGTAACTGTGCCTGCCAATTACACTGCTTACGGAATAGCTGACCTGGTCGCTCATTCTCTTGAAGCATGGTTTGGTGCAGGCGATGCTTCCATGTCTGACAGGTTCGTAATTTCCATTATACAAGAAGCCCTTGAAGCCGGCCCCCTGTTAATGAAGGACCTGAGCAGTTACAAGTACCGTGAACGGATCATGTGGGCAGCAACTGTTGCATTAAATGATACCACAATGCATGGAAGAGTTGGTGGTGACTGGGGGCTGCACGGGCTGGGACATGCCCTTTCCTACCTGTATGATACAGCACACGGTGCAACGCTTTCTGTTCTTTATCCCGCCTGGATGATCCAGATGGGCAAAGAAAAGCCTGAAAGGATCGTGCAGCTTGGAAAGGCTCTTTTCAAGGCGAATACTGTAAAGGATACTGCAGAAGGTTTTAAAAATTTCTTCAAGGAAATAGGAAGCCCTGTAACAGGTAAGGAAATTGGACTGAATCCATCGAATCGCAGTGAGATCATTGGGTTAATGAACAGAAACAAGGTAAGCGGGAGCCATTATAGCTTAAGTGAAAGAGACAGGAAGGCTATTGTTGACCTGATCCTGCAAGTATAAATTAAGAGGGGCACCCCTGGCGGGATGCCCCTCTCTTTTCAAACTACTAAACTAAAACTACCAACTAAACTACTGTCCTAAAATTTCTTTCAATTTGCTAACCACAAATTTTATACCACAAAAATACAATGCTTAATTGAATCTGCAAATTAATTTTGTGTTAAATTATATTAAAATTAATATTTTCTGTATATTTTTTCAATAACCCCTTAATTTTTGATTCAGGTGAAATTTTAATTCTGTTTTGAATATTATACCCCTGTTTTTTAGTGGTACTAAAATATTTTTTACAATTGTGAAAATATTTTCAATATATAGATCCGTGAGCAAAGAATGTTTTTAAATAGAAACCCTTGTTTCTTCATTTTAAAAGTGATTTCTTTAGGATGTTTTTTGAGAATTGGCAGGTAATAACAGATTTAAAACGGTTGAGAATGAAAAAAATGATAATTTTATTTTGCGCTACAGCATTATTGGCATTTCATACGGACCTTATGTCCTGTACTAATTTTTTAGTAACCCCGGGGGCCTCTTTAAACGGGAGTTCAATGATCACCTATGCTGCAGATGCTCATGTTTTATATGGTGAATTATATTATACGCCGGCTGCCAATTATCCTGCCGGAACCATGCTAAGCATTTACGAATGGGATACCAATCGGTTCATGGGCCAGATCAGGCAGGTAACACACACCTACTCAGTAGTTGGCAATATGAATGAGCATCAGGTGGTAATTGGCGAAACAACTTTTGGTGGAAGAGAAGAGCTTGTTGACCCCAAAGGTTTAATTGATT
>CAYSAH010000219.1:0-6738 GCA_964428945.1 uncultured Bacteroidaceae bacterium
CGAGCTCAGTCCAGTTTTTTCCATCGAGGCTGTAAAAGAAGGATGCAAGATTAGCCCGGTCAATGAAATTGCATTCGGCTTTAAGGTATACTTTTTTCTGCCTGAGCGGTACACGTTCAAGTTCAGGCGGCATACCCGATTCAGCGCTGATCATTACAATTGCTTTGTTCCCGTTTTCCGAACTGACCCCTATCAGCCCATAATTTTTCTGTAAAAGTGCGAATCCGGCAAGGTCTCCATCCTTCATTTTTGAAACATCGATGCAGGTTGAAGCGCAGCACCGGGGGCCGAAGGTTCGCTGTGTCAGCGTGTTCCTTGCCATTAAGAACGAGCTGTCGATGCGCCCTGTTGTAAGACGCAGGTAGCCTTTTCTTTCGGTAAGTGACCAGAATTCATTATCGGGATTGTGGTTCCATTGCCAGACCAATGGAAGGGCTGCTTCTCCATTCTTTCTTTTAAATTCATCTGATGCAACGATCCCCGGTACCAGGCCCCTGCTTGCCGGAAGATCTAGTGTATCGGGCACTGTCCCGCCGACTCCCAGGACTGGCCATCCATCCTCCCAGGTCAGGGGAACGAGATAAGGGATCCGCCCGACAGCTCCATAGTCCCGGAACAGGTAGGCATACCATTTTCCATCAGGGGTATCGATGAGGCCTCCCTGCGCCACTCCCTTATCCTGCAGGGCGAGCCTTCCTTCCCACGGACCTGTGATATTGTCGGCCCTGTGTATTAGAACGGTGCGCATGCCGCCGCGTGGCCAGGTAATATTGAACAGGTAATATTTGCCATTTACCCTGAACAGTTGAGAGCCTTCGGCCCCCAGCATGATCCTGTCACCTGCAGGAGCACTTGCATTTTCAATGAGCACCCGGTCGCTTCCTTCCACCACCCCCGAGAGATCATCCTTCAGTTCAGCGATCCTGAGCTTACCGGCACCATAGATCATGTAAACACGACCGCCGTCGTCGAAGAAAAGCGTATGGTCGTGGTAAGAAGGAGCGAAAGAAATCCTTTTCCAGGGGCCATTTTCAATATCCGCCGTTGAAAATATATAGGTCTTCCCGCTTGTCTGGGCGAAGGTTGAAACATAGAAGGTTCCGTTGTGATAGCGCAGGCAGCTGGCCCATGAGCCCCTTCCGTAGGTGCTTTCCCCGTGAAGAAGATTCATGGCATCTACATTGGTTAGCGTATCGTATGCATAATTCACAATCTTCCAGTTCACCAGGTCCGTCGACTTCATGATTGGCACTCCCGGGCTCATGTGCATTGTGGTGCTGCTCATATAATAGGTGTCGCCAACCCGGATCATCGACATATCGGGAACATCGGCATAAATGATCGGGTTCCGGGCCGAATGGTCCTGGGCGAAAGCAAGATCACTGTCTATGCAGAAAAGAAGCAGGACAAGAGCTATTGTTTTGACTTGCAGAGGCCTTGGTTTATTTATTTGCACGCTTATTGGTTTTTTAATTCTGTTCCTTATTTGATCGCCTTCACTCCTTCGGAGGTCTGAACGATTTTTTGGATGGTGCCATCAGGGTTATAATACAAATAATCTACGCAGATTGAACGGCGGTAGCTGCTCCCGGTAGGCAGAGCCCTTTGTAATCGATGATCCCGGGATGCGTGGTAAAGCTGTTGGGCACGTTTTCCTGGATGATCCCCTGGTAGTTCCAAGGACCTTCGGGGCTTGCAGCAGTGCAGTATTCGATCATCTCCGGTTTGGTGCCCGCACTGGCATAAACCAGGTAATAAAGCCCATTCCTTTTGTATATCCATGGTCCCTCGATGTAATGTTCCGGGTTGAACGCGGTGATTGGACCATCCAGTTCGGTCATGTTCTCCTTAAGTTTTACCCATTTGCAACTTCCGTTTCCCCAAAAAAGGTAAGCCTGGCCATCATCATCCACAAACACGGACGGATCGATATCGTCCCAGCCATGTTTCATATCGGTGGTCATCTCGTTGGTAACAAGCGCCTTGCCAATGGCGTCCACAAACGGACCTGTTGGCCTGTCGGATACGGCAACCCCAATAGCTGCTCCCCCCTTGCTGTTTTCATCACTTTTATGAAAAGTGGAAACGAACCAATAGAACTTTCCGTTGCGATAAATACATTGTGCTGCATAGGCATCGCCTGTTGCCCAGGAAAAGGTGTGCGGCGACAGGCAGGATCCATGATTGGTCCAGTTTTTCATATCTGTGGTTGAAAAGACGTACCAATCGGGCATTTTGTAATTAGGTGCTGTAACGGAGGCCGTATCGTGCCCGGTATACAGGAACAGGGTGTCGTTGTAAACGATTGGAGCAGGATCGGCCGTGAACATATTTGTAATGATCGGGTTTTGTGCCATTAAATCCTTTATGGTAAAAACAAGGATCAGCAGGCACAGCAGAAAATTCTTCATGTGTTTTAGCATCTTATTTAAATAATAAAGGTGCAAACTCGTTCAGTGCCCTCCTCCAGGTAAGCCACTCGTGCGCGGTGCCCTGTGATTCGTGGAAGACAATATTTTTAATGCCATGAGCCCGGAGTATCTCCACCTGTTCTTTCGGATTGCGTTCTTCTGTTCCTGTACTGATGAACAGCAGGTTCATCTGTTTATCGAAGGCAGCTGCATCTTTGAAAATACCGTTGAAACCCTCTTCAATTATATTTTCACCGCGAAAGAAAAAGCCGCTGAAGGTGCCCATCCAGGCAAATTTGTCCATGTTGGCAAAGACCGTCATTGTGGTTTGCATGCCTCCCCTGGAAAGTCCGGCCATGGCACGGTTCTGCCTGTCGGTAAGGGTACGGAAGGTCTTATCGATATATGGCACCAGGTCCTTTGCAAAGATCTCTGTTACATTGCCTGAGGCCTTTCGGACCTCGGAATTGGTCTTTATATCGCCACTTGGCATGACCACGATCATTGGAACTGCTTTTCCCGCTGCGATCAATCCGTCCATTATATTTGCCATGTGGCCCTGGTTCGACCAACCATTTTCATCTTCTCCCCAGCCGTGGACCAGGTAGAGTACGGGGTATTTTTTACCTGGATTTGCTTCATACTCTGCGGGGACATATACATTGATATGACGTTCCATACCATTTATTTCGGACCAGTAGTAAATCGAACGTACCTGTCCATGGGATATGTTTTTGTTGAACCGGTAATAATCACCTTCCGGGCCTTCCGGAATTTCTATGCCGGACGATTCCCAGTTGCTGCCAAAAAAGGCAAGGGTGTTCCTGTCCATAACGGCAACTCCGTCGACCAGGACTGCGTAGTAGTGGAAGCCCGGAACCTGGGGATCGGAAGTGCATGTCCATGCGCCTTTTTCATCTTTCGTCATGTCGTACTTCTTACCTGCAAGGTCAATCTGCACTGCCTGGGCAGTGGGTGCCATCACCCTGAACATGGCCTGGCGGGTCTGCGCATTTACAGCCGGGTATTGGGCCAAAAATGTATTTGTTGAAGCTGGCTTAAAGCCTTCAGGAAGGGGTTCTTCCTGCTGACCGCGTCCAAAACCGGGTCCCTGGGCTGTTGCAATTCCAAAGATCAGAACTGCAGTCATACTTAAAATAATTCTTTTCATAATTTCATATTTATATTAAAATCAGGCTAAGGTATATATTCATTGTGCAGGCATACTCTTATCATCAGTAATGAATTCACTGTAAACAGAGGGATTCACAGGTTTAAATATCAGTTGAACGAAGAAATAGAGGCTTTCTTTCCATACCTTGAAATCATGGTATCCGCCGGGGATCACATAATACACATGGGGGACCTGGTTGGCAAGCAAATATTCGTGTGTGCCTTTGCTGAATCTTAGCAGCCCGTCCTTGTCGCCGCAGGATATCCAGAGCAGTTCCAGCATGTCCTTTGCTTTTCCGGGATCCGGCAAAAGTTCCATGGAAGGTCTTGTATTGGGTGCCGATGAGAATCCTCCTACCCAGGCAAACTGGTCGAGGTTTCCCAATCCAAAATTAAGCGCCTGTCCCCCTCCCATCGACAGGCCGGCGATGGCCCTGTGTTCACGGTCCCTGATCACCTGGTAACTATTTTCGATGAAAGGGATAAGGTCGTTGAGAAGGTCCTTTTCGAAAGTGGCGAATGCCTGGACTTTTGCACTGTCGAAAATATTTCCAATCGCCCGGTCGTCTTTCATGGCACGTCCGTTTGGCATAACAACAATCATTGTTTCAATGCTGTTCCCGGCATAAAGGTTGTCGAGAATCACCTGGGGATTTCCCCCGTTCAGCCATTCTTTCTCATCTCCGCCTATGCCGTGCAATAAATAGAGTACAGGGTATACTTTCTTTTTGGAAAATCCCGGGGGTGTATAGACCAATGTCCTCCTGTCAGTTCCTGTAGTTGTTGAATGATAGGTGAGGGTATCAATCTTCCCGTGTGGAATATCCTCATTTAGTACGTCGTAATCCTGCGGGATCTGTTTAAGGATATTTTGAGCCACGGTGGGGAGTACGCATAAACTGAAGGCTGACAGCAAAAAAAACACTCGCATATTAATTTTCATGGTTGCTAAGCTTTTGTTAATTCGGATTATAAAGTTAGCAAATTATGATTATTGCGTATTTCAATTTCAGATATACAATTTTAAAGATGGGACATATTTGGAACGTTGGAAAAATACAGATGGAGACACACAGAAATTTAATTATAAAGGAAAGAGTGAAAGGAGGGACTGAAGTTATGCCCCTCGGCTCCGCCCGGTCAGCACTGACACCTGATACTTCATTCCTTACCTTTATATTACATCATCTACATTGAGATGCTTTGGGGGTAGCAATCTGCTGGTTGTCCATCGAGGATACCTATAATGGTCCGACAACTTCAGTATCCGGCTAAAGCGGGGCCTTCCCCAGATAGGAATGTTCTGAAAACTGCTTATTTTTGCCTGGTCGTTAATAAGTTTTTGAACAATTATCCGGGAAATGAGTTAGGTTTAACAGGTTAAAGTCCTGGTTTACCGGTATAAATGGTGCTTTGGTCAATCAATGTTTAGTATGAAGCAGTTATTTGCCCTGAATTTTTGTTTTCATAGGTGTGATCCGGATCGGGCGGGACGATTCGAAAGACGATTTGATAGGGTCAGGCAGCGCATTAGTTAATGAAGAATTAAGAGTGGAAGATTTTGCACAAAGAGACAACACATAGGACATATACCAGGGAATCCTCATCAAAAGGAAGAAGCTTTGGTGTTTCAGGCCTGGTACTGATCATCCTTTTTTCCTGCGGAATGCAGGGGGCATTCTCCCAGGAATCCACTATCGACAATCACACCGGGAACTGGTTGGACAATTCCACCTGGGTTTCCGGCACAGCGCCCGGGACAAGCGGGTTGAATATCGATGTGAACATATATGGATTGGTGAACCGCTTTGGGGACCTCAGTTTTAACAGCGGAAACCTTTCTGTCTTCGACACGCTTGTGGTTTATGGAAGCCTGGACCTGGGGAACAATGCCAATCTTTTCCTGGGAAGCGGGGCGATCCTTATTGTACGGGGCGATTACACCTCGGGGAACCAGGTGGATGTTTCCAACGGGGGGATCCTTGTGGTGACCGGGAACTGGATCATGCTTGGTGCAGACAACCAGGGGGCCTTTGACAACGACGGACTTTTATATATTCTCGATCCGAATCCCGACCTTAAAACCGGCACGGGCTATGCAGATTTCACCTGTGCGGAACCTGTGGATAGTTGTCAGCAATACGGGTACGATGAGCTGGTCAACGGCCCCATAGGCGATTTTTTCCTTGGTGGATCCTATAGGATCGACACCTCGGGTGTTACAGATTTTTGCCCCGGGGGATCCGTTATTCTCTCAACCACTGACACCGCCATGAATTACCAATGGTACAGGGATGGAGCTTCTCTTCCGGGTGCAACGGCATTCAGCTATACGGTTACAGTGACTGGAGATTATCATGTTGAATTTGATATCTCAGGGACAACGTTCATTCTCTCCCCGGTATCGGTTACTGTAGATACCATCGCCCCTGTCATTTCAATGTGTGCAACAGATAAGGTGCTCTCAGCTAATGCATCCTGCCAGGCGATGGTTCCTGATCTTACAACAGAAGTTTCGGCCACAGACAACTGTGATGTGGCACTCACGGTGACCCAATCTCCCGTGGCCGGGTCTCTGATTGGACCAGGTGTGATTACTGTGACCCTTACAGTAAGGGATGATGCTCTGAACACTGCAAGCTGCACCGCAGATATAACGGTCATCGACGATACGGCCCCGACGATCACGGCCCCGGCAGATGTAAATGTAAATAATGATCCAGGCAACTGCGATGCATCAGGGGTTGCTCTTGGAACAGCAATAACAGCCGACAATTGTGGGATCGCTTCTGTCACCAACGATGCTTCGGCCACGTTTCCCCTGGGAGCAACGACTGTAACCTGGACCGTAACGGATAATGCGGGACTAACGGCAACAGCCACCCAGACAGTCACGGTAACGGATAATGAAGCCCCGGCGATCACAGCCCCGGCGGATGTAAATGTAAATAACGATCCGGGAAGCTGCGACGCAACAGGTGTTGCCCTGGGATCAGCCACCACGGCAGACAATTGCGGAGTGGCATCCACAACGAACGATGCCCCGGCTACGTTCCCAATTGGCGCCACGACAGTGACCTGGACGGTAACGGATAATGCAGGGCTGACAGCCGCTGCCACCCAGACTGTAACTGTGATGGACAATGAAGCCCCG
>CAYSAH010000220.1:0-6731 GCA_964428945.1 uncultured Bacteroidaceae bacterium
AACATTGCTAATCTTCCCCAAAACCTTTACCTGCTTGTCTAGATCAGAGATATCTATCTCCCCTATGCTTTTCTCTGAGATGTCGATGCTCTCTGAAATAAAAAACAGGATAACAAGCCCAACAACAGAAGTAATCAAAGCAATTTTCAATAAATGAAAACAAAATAAAGGGAACAATATTTTTGTTCGACGTTTCACCTTCAATCAGAAACTCAATATTAAGGCGGTCGCCATACCTCAGTTTTTCCAGGTTGATATAATTTTCGATATTTTCAATTTCGGCCCTGAGTGACACCGTTTCCGCCTTTCCCTCCATAAAATAATAGCTGAGCAGTGATCTGAATATTCCAAGGTTAACCAACAGGGATTCCTGGTTATTAAGCGATAGGGAGTATATATTATTCAGGTTATTGAACACGACATGCGGGTCGAGCTGGTTCTTCAGCAATTTTATTTCAGACCTGAGCTGCTGGTCCTTTAGTTCCCGTAAACGATTGTTTGCATGATAATTATCTTTTGAAAACTTGGCTATCATAAATATGGCTACAATAAAAGTCATATCCTTGGTATTCATAAGGAGGTGTGCAAAATCCATGTTCCCGATCCTTTCGTTCAGATCGGCCGAAATTGCAGTATAGAAGATATAATCTGAAAAAATGAATTTCAACCAGGAAATTATCATTCCTGAACCCAAAAAAAGGAAAATAAACAGCAAGTAACTTTTTTTTGGGATCAACCAGGGAACAAGTAAATATGCTGTGATATAGGCATATCCAAAAAAGAACATTGAATTGATCGCGACGGATTTAAATATTGCCAGGAAACTTTTATCCTCAGCGCTGTCCAGGCTTACAACCCAGGTAAAGAGCAGGATCATGAAAACGAAAAGGAACAGGTGCCTGATCAGCCTGAAAACCAGTACTTCCGAATAGAACAGTAACCAGGGTAAATTACGCATAAATGTCTGTTTATAACAACATTTTGATCGGCAGGTATCCATTAAGGCCTTAATACAATATTACAAAACTGCCCGATTTAACACCTCTCATATTCAACTAACCACATCTAAGGAACAGTATAAAATAATTAAGTGCTCATATATGGTTTTTACGTAGATTTACATGCTTTTGACATACTTTTTACTGCTTTTTACAGATTTCATTATTAATTGGAAATAATATTCATTAAGTTGACTTCAACTTGGATTAATTTCACATCTGTTTTACCTTTATAGAACTATAGAATTTCATAGGAATGAAAACAAGATGCATCATTATAGACGATGAGCCGCTGGCCAGGGAGCTTATCAGGGGTCATGTCCAGAAACTGGAGAATTTTGAAATAGTCAGTGAATGTGCCAATGCAATGGAGGCCATGGAGAAGCTGCGGGGAAATATTGTGGATTTAATGTTCCTTGATATTAAGATGCCACAGATAACAGGCATTGAATTCCTGAAATCACTAAAAAATCCACCGAAAGTAATTATTACCACTGCCTATGCCCAGTATGCACTTGAAGGATTTGAACTTGATGTTGTCGATTACCTTATGAAACCGGTAACTTTTGAGCGATTCTTTAAGGCGATCAATAAATATTTCTCCTCCAGAAACAGCCAGGATATTGCACTTGAAAATGAAAACAGCTTTGATGAACATGCTTTCATTTATGTAAAAGAGAACAAGAAGATCATCAAGATCTACCTAAAGGAAATCCATTTTATTGAAGGCCTGAATGAATATATCAGGATCCATACAGATTCCAGGCGTGTTGTTATAAAAAGCAGTCTTCAATCGATCGAAAAGAAACTGCCTCCTGAACTTTTTATCCGTGTTCATAAATCGTATATCGTATCCATTCCCCGGATCAGGGCTTTTAATGCCACTACGATTGAACTTGAAAATGCCAAAGTAAGAATAGGGAGAAACTACAAGAACCAGGTATTCAGTGCACTTCAGTTTAAGAGTGAGGTATAGAAAGTAGTCTTCTGATCCGGAAAGTGCTACATCCATTTCATGCTACTATGAATAAAAAAAGAGGCTGTCTCAAAAATCATATCCCATAAAAATTACTTTCAATATCTGTGCCAGGCATTATTGTTTGAGTGAATACTTTGCGACCCTTTGTGTCTTCCCTGTGCTCTTTGTGTAGCTGTTGTTACACAAAGGGACACAAAGTAGACACAAAGACCCACGAAGAAATTTAACTTATGACAGTAATCAAAGTGACAGGGATCCTGAAACCAGACTTTCGATCTGAAAGTAATTCTCTGTTAAGATCTACTTTTTGAGACAGCCTCTTATCAAATGACGCAATGTCAATTTCAGGATGGTACTGTAAATGTATGTGTATTGTTATCCCATACATCGCCAGTAGCATCCTCAACAACGGTATAATCAACAATTATTGTCTTGGTTACGCCATCGTAGGTCCCTGAACCTTCAATCGTAAAACCTTCAACTGATTGCGGAACTATGGTAACAAGCTGTTCAAAATCAGCACTGAAAGTATAATCAACGCTCCATCCCGAATCCCAGAAGTTTGTATTCGTCAGGACATGTGGATCATCAGTTGTAATAAAATCCACAGGGTAATCTCCATATCCGGGTTCATTACAGCTGAATGTAATTGCATAATCATCTGCAACAAAAGGAACAAATTTTGTGATGGTCACGTCTACAGATAAATTGGCACCATTCCTGCCCAGCTCAAGGCCACCTGTAACTGCAGTAAGCGTAATGGTAGCCGACAAGGCTTCATCGCTTACGATCCCAGCCTCCACCGGTACCGCCTCTGTAAAACTGTTTACTCCCTTGGGAACATTCAATGTTCCGCTTGCCGTATAGTCACCTGTAATCTCGTAGGAAACTGTGTAAGCTTCATAGATAACTGTCCTTGAGCTGAGGTTGATTACAATATTCCCACCTTCAGGCACCGTTTGTCCGGAAGTACTGGCTAACTCGACATATGCCGGGTAGCTATGTGTAAAATCGGGTTCTGCAACCTCGTAAGTCTCACAACCGTAAGCGAAAACAAGCAGAAGCAGAATTAAAATTTTCAATATATTTTTCATAGTACAATTTTTTATTTGTCGAACCATAACTTATCGTAAATCTGTGGAAGTTCCGCCGGGGCATTAATATTTCCTGTCAATTCGTCATCAGGATATGGCCAGCGCCTCATAATACCACCTGCAGGCGCCCCATCTGGAAGCTTCAGATTTGGGACCTCACTACCGTCATCCCCGGAACGCCTGGACTGTACCCAGGCATCCAAACTTCTGTCCATGAGATCTATCCATTGTTGTACGTGGATTTCATAAACAGCATCAGCAGCTGTCATCGTTGAAATATCAGGGAGTTCATTGGCAAGGAAATTATCGATTTCTGCCTGGGGAACTTCGTAGAACAACATAGACTCTTCCACTCCCTGTTCAAAATAGCCTGCTGCAGTGCTTAGGTCAACCCCGACACCGATGCCCCGTGCATAGATCTCGGCTAAATAGAACAGCTGTTCTGAGTAGCTGTATATCAGTTCGGGAGCATCTGCCCTGAAGAGGTACATACTTACAGTACTTGTTGTTGCATCTGCCTCGGTTGCAGTTTCCACTGCAATATATTCTCCCGGGGCAGCCTCAGGACCTTCATCAAAGAATACCGGAATTCTTGGATCATTATATGCATCCATAAAATCAAACACATTTTTATTGGCAAAGATCCAGAGATTTGTTCCATTCGCATACTTATCAAAAAGCTTGAATTTTATATTTTCATTCTCCGGGGAATCGAAGAATGGGAACATGAAATTATCCTCTGCAGATGCAATCAGGTCCTCACTTAAAAGTGAAGCTATGTCTGTCGAAACAGATGGGTCTTTGTCGTACATTACCATCATTATTCTCAACTTCAGGGAATTGGCCAATTTCACCCACTTATCGAGGTCTCCATTGTAAAAATAATCACCTTCAATAATAGCCCTTGGATCATCGGGATCCATCTGGGCCAGGGCACTATCTATGTCCTGGAGAAGTCCCTTCAGGATATCCTCCTGCGCATCAAACTCCGGGTAGGCATATTCTGCGTTCCATGCCTGGCTGTAAGGAATATCTCCATAGATCATTGTACACTCATAAATGAGCTCCGCCAGGAGTATCTTTGCCTGCGCAGAAACATTGTTGGCAACGGGTTCAATGCCTTCAGCATTTTGAATTGCAAGCTTAAGGTTATTGCCGCTTGTTGAATAATAGAGTTTCCAGGTATTCCCAACTGAATATGGGCTGATATCATACCTGTCTTCGGCATATCCCCAGCCGAATGATCCGCCGGTGGCAATGGATTGATTCATAAATCCTATTGGCATGTAATTGTCACCACCTACCCGGTTAGCGCCATATGATACTGCAGCGTATGCAAACAGGTCATTTGGGGCAGCGGAGGTGGATTTATTCGGGTTTGTATTCACATCCAGCCATGATTCGCAGGAGCTAACAAACAGCGAAATAATCAATATTAATAATGGTATCTTTTTCATAATATATAGCTTAAAATGTTAACATAAGGTTTACACCATAACTTCTTACAGATGGTATACTATTGAATTCAACTCCTTCTCCTACCTCTGCCGGGCCAAAGAAATTGAGCTCAGGATCAACATGTGGAACATGGTCCTTTATGATCCAGAGATTACGTGCCTCAATCCCAAGTCTCAAACCTTCAATAAAAGTCTGGCTAAGCAAATCCGTAGGCAGATTGTAAGAGAGCCTTACTTCGCGAAGTTTTATATATGAAGCATCAAATACGTTACCTTCCGTATTGCTGATCGCACTGTAGTGGCTCCAGAAATCCTGCATACTCTGTACAGGAACATCATTCTCTAAATAGCTGCCATCAGCCTGCTCCAGGACCCCGTTGTCAATAAATGATTGTCCCCTGTTCTCAGCTGTTTCTATCGCAAGTCCGCTGGACCGCAAACCTCCCACAGTTCCTGAATAAAATACACCACCCTGTCTTATATCTATAAGGAAATTGAGATCCAGTCCTTTATAAGAGAAGGTATTATTGATGCCCATGATCCAGTCCGGGTAAATATCTCCAAACCGTTGACCGGGTGAGATCTCCCTTAATCCAGTATTAGGATTGATTATGATCTCTCCATTATCATTCCTCTCCCATGCGGTTCCGTAGAGTCCGAATTTTTCACCAGGTGATGCCTTGATCTGCAGGCCGCTCCATCCCGAAGAAAGCTGGTACTCAGTTAAGCCTTCGGATAATTCTTCAACGATCTGGGTATTCTTATTGTAGTTCACATCTATGTTCCAGTTCACCCCACTCGCCTTCCTGATCAGGGCCAGGTGCAGATCAGCTTCAAAACCTACGTTTGAAACTGCACCCACGTTTACATTCCTGCTGAAATATCCTGTTGAAAGAGGAATATCAATGGCGATGATCTGGTTTGTGGTCATTGTATTGTAATAGGTGAAGTCTATTCCAATACGGTTATTGAAAAGACGGAGGTCCGTTCCGACTTCAACTGTCGAGGCATTTTGTGGTTCAAGATCGGCCGAAGGGTAGATTCTTGGACCCGTAACCCCTACAACTCCCCCGTGGGGGAAATTACCGGAAAGGCTGAATTGAGCATAGTAGGTTTCAGCTGCTGTATATTGGAAATCAAGTTGATAAGGATCTTCATCAGATCCGACATTTGCCCAGCTTAAGCGCAGTTTACCAAAACTCAGCACCTTGTTGTCAGGAATAAATTCCGTGAAAATAAAACTACTGCTCACCGATGGGTAGAAATAAGAATTGTTGGAAACCGGCAGAGTTGAACTCCAGTCGTTTCTCCCTGTGATATTAACGTAAAGGAAGTTTTTGTAACTGATGCCCAGATCAGCGTAAACCCCCATAAGTCTTTTTATATTATATATATTTGATGGAGAATTTGACTTGGCATTTCCAAAAGTGTACAGGTCATCCATGACAAGATCAGAAGCTTCCACGGTAGTTCTTCGCCATTCGGTCTGATAGATATTATGACCTGCAATAAGTTTAACATTCAGGTCACTGCTCAAATTAAAATTCATTGTTGCCATCAGATCATTGTTAAACACCCTGTTGTAAAGGTCCCAGGTAGTAAATCTTCCATCCATCTGTCCAAGTGTCCCTTTTTTGTAAATCTGGCGCCTGTATTCTGTATAAAAATCAGTGCCCGCCCTGTTGGAAATCGTCAGCCAGTCTGTTACTTTATAGTTTACATCCATACTACCGATCATCCGTTCAAGGTTATTTGTGAACTTGTTGTTATAGATGATCCAGTATGGATTGTTAACCGACTTGTCTCCGTCGAGGGCAATCTGGTTCCCAAACTCATCGACATAATTGTCTTTTACATCCTGGATGTTCAGAGTTCTTGGCAAACCATTAATCTTGGAAGACAGAATGTTCATATCATTGCTCCCCTGTGCAGGTCTTCCTGCCGAATTTGTTTTGATGTAATTCACGGAAGCCCTGGCCGAAAGACGGTCTGAAAATTTTCGCCCTGAATTTAGCGCAATACTTGTTTTGCCGTAATCAGATTCAGGAATTATTCCCTTCTGGATGTTATTGGTAACTCCCAGACGGAAATCTGATTTATCATCTCCACCGGAAATACCGACAGAATTAATGGCACTCATACCGGTCTGGTAGAAGTCCCTTACATTGTCAGGATAAGCCTGCAAGGTAACATCATCGCCTTT
>CAYSAH010000221.1:0-6702 GCA_964428945.1 uncultured Bacteroidaceae bacterium
CCTTTTTTTAATAAACATTGTTACAATTGGCACGTTTCCATGGGTTGGGTAAAGGTCTCCATTCCGCTTCAGTGAGTGCTCGGTTCTCCAGGCTGCTTCACTGATGGCTTTCTCCCCAAATTCAACACCTCCTCCATATACCTGTTTCCCGTCATTGAATTTTACTTCACGCAGATCATGCTGGTATCCGCAGCGGGCATGGATAAGCTCACCAAACATCCCCTGTCTGACCATTTGCAGAACTGCCATAACATCGCGCCTGTAACAGACATTCTCGAGGATCATAACAGGCACCCCGGTCCTTTCAGAGGTATTCACAAGGTCCCAGCATTCTTCAAGTGTATTTGCGGCAGAAACCTCAACACCGGCATAGACCCCGGCTTCCATTGCCGCAACAGCCATCCTTGTATGCCATAGCCATGGGGTACAAATAATTACCCCATCGAGTTTTTCCTTATCAAGCATTTCGAGATATGCCAGCTCATGGCCACTGTAGGTCTTTGCTTCTGATCTGCCTATTTTAACAATCAATTCCTGGGATTTCGCGAGAGCAGAAGGATCAATGTCGCAAATAGCAGGAACAAGGATATCTTCCCTCATTAAAAGGTTATTGAGGTGATTCCTTCCTCTTAAACCTACCCCGATAAATCCTATCCTGGCAACTTTTTCCTTATAGCCGGCATTAAGTAAATATGGCGTCATGATGGCCGCCGTGGCCATTGAACCAGCTTTAATAAATGTTCTCCTTTTCATAATATCACTATTTGGATAATTCCTGTATTTTTTTCAACGGTTTCAGAGGTTCAATAATAAATGCAAACTGCATCGATTTGGCTGGTATTTCATATTCAGCGTGTGTTTGTGCACCCCAGGAATCGTCTCCTCCCACACCCATTTGTATCTTATTTAAAGTCAGTACAACAAAATCCTCCTTTACGGGATCACTCATATGCTCAATTCCTTTTGTTCTTCTTGAAAGGTGCTCAGGAAGGTAATTGAGTGCTGAAAACTCAAAAGTTGGCAATGCCCTGAAAAGCAATCCATCACCTTCTCCATCAAGTAGTTGCAGCCACCTGACATCTGTTTTGTTTCCATTTTCCTGAGGTGCAGGGTAAGGCACGTACTGCTCAGCAACGGTGGATAAATATTGTCCTACCAAAGCTGAACTGTTCCTGTCAATGTAATTCTCGTGGGGCCCTCGGCCAAAATATTCAATAGTATTAAGTGATCCATTAAGACTCAGTTGCATGCCAAATGCCGGAAGCTCCGGGTATTCTGCGTCTTTCGGATGTATGAGCAGGTCCTCGATAACCCCAACTTCACCGTTTCCATTAAAAATGTAGCTTAACATTACTCCTGACCGCCTGTCCTGGCTTGTGTAACGCGACCTGACAAAAAATATCGTACTATCCGGGGACCACGACATCTCCACCTGCTCCAGTTCCTTCCCGTAATTCTTCCAAAAACCAAGTCTTATATCCATTTTATTACCAAAGTCATTGTCAGTCGGAGCACGCCAGAAGTCCGGTTCCGGCCCTGAAACCAACATTTCTTTCCCATTGACGAAAATTGAACCGATCCGTCCAGTGATTTTATCTATCTGGTATTTAACTCCTGAAGCAGAAATTATCAGGGAAATTTCTGACTCAGTGAATTCTGGCAGGCTGGAACTTTCTCCCAGCCAGTTAAAGACCATCTCGGAAACAGGCATCCCTTCATTGACCTGGAATTGTTCATATGCCAGAATATGCCCCTTAGGAAGGATACCATCATTCTCCTTCATTACTGCCCTGAATGTCAGGAAATATTCGGTGTTTCTCCTGACAATGTCCCTTGAGATATTCATATCGAAATCCATTGACTTTCCGGGAAGAACCTTTGGAGAAACGATAACTCCACTTTCAACGACTTTGCCACCGGTCATCAATTCCCATTCAATATCCACCCCTGCCAGGGTTATAAAATCGTATTTATTTTTGATCCTTACTCTGTTGGCGTAAAAAGGAACCGGCTCAAAACCAATATACTGGTATACTTTTTTCACTTCTTCCAATGCTGGTTGCGGCGACCTGTCGGGAAAAACCAGGCCGTTCATGCAAAAATTTGAATCTGAGGGCACGTCCCCTGGTCCGTAGTCTCCTCCAAAGGCCCAGTAGAATTTTCCCCCGGCTGTTTTCGCAGCAAAACCCTGGTCAACCCAATCCCAGATAAAGCCTCCCTGCAACTGCTCATGGGCTTCGATCATATCCCAGTAATCCTTTAAATTACCTGTACTGTTTCCCATCGAGTGGGCATATTCGCATTGTATCAATGGCTTTTTCTGCAGACTCTGAGCATATCTCAGCATGTCCGGGATCTTCATGTACATGGGACAGAAAATGTCTGTATTCCTTCCGCTTTCGGCCCGCTCATACTGTACGGGTCTGCCCGGATCTTTTGACTTGATCCAGTCATAGGTCGCATCAAAACAAACACCATCTCCCGCTTCATTTCCAAGTGACCATATAATAACTGAGGGATGATTCTTATCACGTTCAACCATTCGGATCGTACGGTCGAGATGTGATTTCAGAAAGGCAGGGTTATTTCCCAGTGTATTTTCAGGGTGATAACCCATTCCATGGGATTCGATATTTGCTTCATCAATAACATACAAACCGTACTCGTCACATAACTGATACCAGTATGGATCATTTGGATAATGAGAGGTTCTCACAGCATTGATGTTGTATTGTTTCATCAGTCTTATATCCTCAAGCATCGATGCTTTGTCAACAGCATGGCCCCTGTAAGGATCGTGCTCATGCCTGTTTACTCCTTTAAGAAGGATTGCTTTCCCGTTTACAAGGAGCTGACCATGTAGTATCTCTACTGTCCGGAAGCCGACTTTGCAGGTTACAGCCTCAGTTAATTTTCCTTCCCCATCAAACAATTCGACGACCAGCCGGTAAAGTCCGGGAGATTCGGCACTCCAGGGAGCAACTTCACCAATGGCAGCAGAGGTTTGAAGGTTATTGACCTTACCGGGTATAAGAGATGTTTCCAAAACATCCTCCCACATGCTCAGTTTAGCATCTTTTTCGAACAGTTTTACCCTCACACTGACCTTTTCCTCATTTTCTTTCAGGTTTAAAACTTTAAGGTCAAGGTCAAGGAAACCATCGGTGTAATTATTTACAAGGGATGTCCGGCAAAAGAAATCCCTGATCTGTAATAAAGGTCGTGCTTCGAGATAAACATCCCTTTCAATGCCGCTGATCCTCCAGAAATCCTGGCATTCAAGCCAGGACCCGTCCGACCAGCGATATACCTCAACTGCAATTGTGTTATCCCCGGGTTGAATGAATTTTGAGATATTGAATTCCGCCGGTGTTTTGCTTCCCTGGCTATACCCAACTTTTTTACCATTGATCCAAAGATAGAACGCCGATTTAACTGCACCGAAATGAATATAGACATCTTTTCCTGCCCAGTTTTCAGGCAGGGTAAAATCACGCCTGTAGCTTCCAACCGGATTGTGTTCGACCGGTACGTCGGGTGGATGGGGCTCACTGGTCCATTCATAGGGGATGTTCACATAGATCGGAATCCCAAAGCCCTGCAATTCCCAATTTCCGGGAACCTCAATATTGTCCCATCGCCTGGTGCTGAAGGACTCTTTGAAGAAATCCTTTGGACGTTCGGCAGGATTTTCTGAATATCTGAACTTCCAGGTACCGTTCAGGGACAAAAATTCCGCAGAATTCTCCTTTTTGTCCTCGAGGGCCTGTTCTTCAGAACTATAAGAAAATGAGGTGGCATGGGGCTTCTCCCTGTTTACCTGGACAATTTCCGTGTCCTGCCATTCCGGCAATTGCTGGGCAGAAATACTGCAGGTAAAAATCATAAGGAATACCGGGGTAAAAAATCGACTCGTAGTCATTTAGTCTGATAATTTTAGTTAGGGTTAGGTTTAATGCTACAATTTATAAATACGAATCGAGAATTCAATGCTTGAGGAAGAAGTTTGATTTATTCTTCCGGTTTCAACTGTAAAATCTGACAGCCATTTTGATTATTTCAGCCATCTTATCCTCGTTTTCACGGATGCGTTGAACAAGTGTGTACTGACCTTTTGCTCGTATTAAATTTCCTTCCGGCTTACTGGTCTTATAGTATACATCGCTATTCAGGAAATCTGTCAGAAAGCGTAAACCCTGCATGAATGCAAATAGAGCAGGTGCGCGATGAAGTATACCTATTTCTTCTGCAGTCAGAAATGAAGCTGCTTCTGAAATATAGCCCTTTGCAAAACCTTCAAAAATATCCATCCTGAACCCGATCTTCTCCATATCCGGTTCATCTTCATCCGAAGTACAGGCTCCTGTTCTCATGGCATCACCAAAATCAAACCATGAATAACCTTTCATCACAGTGTCCAGGTCGATCATGCAGGTTGCTTCCCCGCTCTTACTAAACAGAATGTTATTGAATTTCGTATCATTATGGGTAATTCTCACAGGAATATTGGTCTTTTCGGACCTGTTATACAAGCCGGTCATCTCCTGGTAATTATCTCTTGAAAAGCGGATAAGGTCTTCCGACAATTCAATTCTGGTCTTTGGGGCTGACTTGATGGCATCTTCAAATTGTCCGATACGAATCCTGAGGTCATGAAATCCTGGTATGGTATCACCGATCTTTTCGGGCGGAAGGTCGAGGAGCATGGATTGAAAATGAGCGATGGCCTTTCCTCCCTGGAAGGCAATTTCAGGATTCCCGGCGATATCGTACGAAACCTGGTCCTGAATGTACCAGAACATGCGCCACAGTCCCGACTCCGCATTTCCGATCCAGCTCTTTCCCTCTTCAGCCTCAAGCAGAAGTATTCCTTTCTTTGCCGGATCAAACCCGGCTTTCCTGTTCTTATAGGCGAGGTGTGAACTTACCAGTTCAAGGTTATGCATCAGAAGATCCACATCCTTAAAAACTGTATTATTTATGCGCTGAAGGATGAGAGGCGGAGCATTATCATTGCTGCGGTCCACGTGATATGTATCGTGAATATGTCCCTTTCCAAGTGGCCTTATCTCAGTTGCTCCGGGGGCTAATCCATATGCTTCCAAAAGTTCCCTGAAGATCTCTTTCATCAGCGCTTCCAAAGGGGCGTCGGATAAACCCCCTCTTTAACGAACTTACTTATCATTGCAAGTACATGTGGCCTGTCCTCCTGGTAGGTAACGCCAAACCACGATTCCGGGGTACCGAGGACTCTGAAGGAGCCCTCTCCGGACCGGATCAGCTTATCGGCAACGATCGGAATGAAGAATTCAGCCTTTGCACTGTTTATATTCTTTGATATATAGTCCCTGAACTGGGATTCTATTTGTTCAAACACATCGGGCATAAACCCGAAAAGGTTCATCGAAACCTTCGAATCGCCGGGTAAGTCATGCTGACTCCCGTCTTCGTTTTCAAAATAAATTCTTCCATGCTGGCTGAATATCTTCGTTCTTTCAACGATCTCTGCCAGGTATCCACTGGAATCGGCTTCACATACACCTCTTGCAACAGAACCATGCTCCGATACGGTTTTGGAGAGGGTGTAGCCAACTACGGCATGCTCACCAGCTTTGCTTTTCATAAGGAAATCATGAATAATCCTGTAGGATTCCCGTCCGTAAAAATCGTCAGCATTAATAACTGCAAAAGGTTCCCTGATCACATCTTTAGCCATCAGCACTGCATGAGCGGTTCCCCATGGTTTAATGCGTTCTGCAGGTACCGTAAAACCATCAGGTACGTTGCGTACATCCTGGATCACATATTCAACATTCATTCCTGCAGGAAATCTTTTTAAATAGCTTTTATTGAAATCCTCTTCCATTTTTGGGGAGATAACGAAAACGATCTTCCCAAATCCTGCCTTTAGGCTATCGTAGATTGAATAATCGGTTATAGTTTCCCCTGAAGGACCAAATTCATCAGTCTGTTTTTGTCCACCATAACGGCTTCCCATTCCTGCAGCAAGAATTAATAATGTTGGCTTCATCAAGTTTCTGTTTAAAATAAAAATTCAATTTTAAGATACAAATGTAAATATTTATTGATGTATAATTAAGAAATTTTATTCAATTTCCTTCTCTTGAACGATCCTGGTATAGCTCAAAAAATATTTTAAAAATTTATGTCGTGTTTTTACGTTATTAGGTATTTATGTCGTATTTTTACGTCATAAATATAAACTCAACAGGATATGACAAGCCGAAAATATGCTTTATTTGATAAGGATCTCCAGGAATCCGCTATTCTGTTCAAGGCCCTTGCACACCCGGCAAGACTGGCGATATTAAACTTCCTTGCAGAATCTAAAATTTGCATGACCGGAGATATTTCAGGTGAACTGCCATTGAGCAGGTCCACGGTAAACCAGCACCTCACGGAATTAAGGAATGCAGGCCTTATAAAGGGTGAGATTGACGGAGTGAGGGTAAACTACTGCCTGAATACTTCGAAGATCGAAGAAGTTAAACTCAGGCTGGGTCAGCTCTTTGAATACATTGAAAAATGCTGCTGAGCTACACAATCGTAATTAATAATTGCAGGCATAGAAACACATAAAAAGAAAAAGATGAAGACTCAAAAATATTATAATCCGGAAGATTTGAAACTGATCGTAAAAGACAAATACGCTGGTATTTCAACAAAATCTTACAACATGAA
>CAYSAH010000222.1:0-6378 GCA_964428945.1 uncultured Bacteroidaceae bacterium
TGAAGATTTTACAGAAACAATTCCATTATCGGCAGTTTCATTCAATATGATAGCCATTCCCGGCGGTACATTTACAATGGGAGCACCAGAAGAAGATAAATACGCTGAGCCTGATGAGTTTCCTTCCAGGGATGTTACCATCGACTCATTTTTCATGGCGGAGGTTGAAGTCACCTGGGATGAATTTCTTACCTGGTATTCGCAGACATCAGCAGAAGGGCGGACGACGGACATTGGTGTGCTCCAGGGTATTGATGGTATATCGGGAGCTACTCCTCCTTATGGAAATCCCGATCAGGGGTGGGGAAGGAGCAAGCGGCCCGCCATCACGATGACCTATTACGCTGCAGAGAAATATTGTGAGTGGCTATCCCTTGTGACAGGGAAGAAATACAGGCTGCCAACTGAAGCTGAATGGGAATACGCTGCCAGGGGCGGAACAAATTCAAGCTACTTTTTCGAGGGAGAGGTGAAGGATTATGCAGATGTTGGCCTTCGTGCAAAAATATTTGGTGTCGATACTGCTCTTATCGGGAGGTACGTAATTTATGCTGAAAATTCAGGAGGCCGGTCGCAGGAGCCTTCTGTCGTCAGGCAAAATCCTTTCGGAATTAAAAATATGCTCGGAAATGTGGCTGAATTCTGTAAAGATTACTACCTTGAGGATGCATATAGTAAATATCCCGGTCCGGTTTCAAATCCCCTGGTCTTATCAGGCGGATCAGAACATGTTATAAGAGGCGGTTCGTTTCTGAGTGATGCAACAGAGCTCAGGATATCCGACAGGAACAAAACCAACCATGACAACTGGCTGAGGACCGATCCCCAGATACCTAAAAGCCTCTGGTGGTACTCTGACTGCTATCATGTTGGATTCAGGGTGGTTTGCGAAACAGATGATCAATTAACTACTAAATAAACCATATGGAAAAAAAATCAGTATCAAGAAGAAATTTTCTGGGCACAACAGCACTCGGTGCAGCAGGAGTGATCGGAGTTGCCTCCCTGGCATCAGCCTGCTCCGATAAGAAAATTAAAGTATCTATTGTACATCCCCCTTTAAAGGCAGATAAGGGGCTACCCATTAAGGCAGGCCTGATCGGTTGCGGCGGACGCGGGACCGGGGCTGCAATAAATTTCTTAAATTCCGGAGAGAACCTCGAACTGATTGCAGTTGCGGATCTTTTTGAAGACAGGATCCAGGGATTCAGGAGGAGTCTGAAGGAGCAGAAGGGCATCGAGCTGGCTGATGAAAAGTGTTTTACAGGATTTGATGCCTATGAAAAACTTCTCTCCGAGGATATTAATTATGTTATCATTGCCACACCATCTCATTTCAGGCCCATGCATTTTGAAGCTGCAGTGAAAGCCCGTAAACATGTGTTCATGGAAAAACCGGTTGCGGTTGACCCGGTTGGCGCCAGGAGAATTATGGTTGCAGGAAAACAGGCTGAATCAATGGGTCTTAGTGTTGTTGCAGGAACCCAGCGACGCCACCAGTGGAACTACCTCGAGGTTTACGAATACATCAAGGCAGGAGCGATTGGTGATTTTGTGGCAGGGTATGCTTATTGGAACCAGAATAAGCTCTGGCACGTGAACCCTGACTCGAATTGGTCTGAAATGGAGGCCATGGTAAGAAACTGGGTGAACTGGATGTGGTTATCAGGAGACCATATCGTGGAACAGCACGTTCATAATATCGATGTGATCAACTGGTTCAAGGGCGACCACCCCACCAAAGCGGTTGGATTCGGATCAAGGCAGAGAAGGATAACAGGTGACCAGTATGATAATTTCTCAGTCGATTTTGTATATGAAGACGGAACTCACATGCACTCCATGTGCCGTCAGATCAATGGTACTGCCAATAATGTCTCTGAATTTATAAGGGGAACCAAAGGCTATACCGATTGTGCAAGGAGTCTTAAACTGAATGATGGCACGCTGATCGCAGAAACGGACAATCCATGGCCGGCAACCGACGAAGAAAAAGAAGCATTGGCTGCAAAATATAATTCCCCCTATGACCAGGAACATGTTGACCTTATCAATGCCATCAGGAGAAACCAGCCGATCAATGAAGCTGAGTATGTTGCTACTTCAACCCTGACTGCAATTATGGGAAGGATTTCTGCCTATACAGGAAAAGAGACTTCCTGGGATGAGATGATGAACTCTGAACTTCATTACGAACCTGCCGTTTATGATCTTGGAGCTGTTACAAATGTACCAAGGGAAGTACCTGTTCCGGGAGAAGCGGCTGAAGAGTAGTATTACATTAAGTCCTGACTTTTATTCATTTACTTTACTTTGCGGTCCTTTGCGAAAAAATTGCTACGCAGAGGACCGCAATTTATTTGCAAAGTTCCCAGGAATGGTCCCATACTCCTGCATTCGAACTTATATTTTTTACAATTCATCAATTCCTCTTCCAACTTTATTAATGAAGGAGACTTAGGGAGAACCTGGTATATTTCATATATTTATCCTCTTAACAGATGCTTGTGAAGAACCTGGAACGACATACCCTTCAACCGCATTTTTGGGTGGAAAATTATGCTGACTACCTGTATAGCTTTGCGATTGTCAGGCTCTCCGATCCGGACTTGTCTGCAGATCTTGTTCAGGAAACATATCTTTCCGCCTTGAAAGCAAAAGAGCAGTTTAAAGGAGACAGCAGCGAAAAAACATGGCTTACCTCCATCCTTAAAAGAAAAATTATCGACGTTTACAGGAAAAGGAGTGCCTCAAAGGAAATTTACCTCAACGATTATAAAAGTGGTATAATAGATGAGGCCCAATTCAGCTACGATGGCCCTTTTGAGGGACACTGGAAGGAGGCAAAGGGGCCTGGTTCATATTCACTATTGCCAGAAGGCGAATTGGAGAAAAAGGAATTACGGGAGATCCTTGAAAGATGTATTTCCCGCCTTCCGGAAAACCTTGCCTCAGTATTTATAATGAAGATGATCGATGAAGCGTCCTCGGAAGAGATATGTAAGGAGCTTGATATCACAACGTCTAATGTATGGGTAATAATGCACAGGGCACGTCTTAAATTACGGGAATGTATTGAATTCAACTGGAGATAGTATGGCAGAGAAAAAAGCAAACAAAATGATGGTATTGCTGAGCAGGAAAATGCTGGCCTGTGACGAGTCGGTATTTCTTATATCCAAATCTTCAGATGGGAAATTAAGCCTCAGGGAAAAGACAGGATTGAGGATTCACCTGTTGACCTGCCATATATGCAGGAAATATGAAAAGCAGATCCGCCAACTGAATTTACTACTTGGATATTACCGCGACGAATGTTTACATGAACATTCCAGGCATTCTCTAACACAACAATCAAAAGAAATAATCTCCCGTTCAGTTGAAAAGGAGTTAAACAGGCAATAATAATTCCTGGAATACAAGTGGTTCAGTTTACAGGCAATGATCAATTCAGCCTCAATGAATTTCCAGCCTGATCTTTACCCGCTCCCAGTAATTTGGTGCAAAAACAAAAATATCGTCATTTGTATAGGCAATATCATCCATCGCGGCGTTGATCTGATTTAAGTTCCCGGTATCAAAACTAATAATAGAATACATTTCAATTGATTCCCCGTCTGAAGGCATAACAACAGTCACAGGTTCATATTTATCACTCCGGACCATCGGGAGCTTTCCTCCCTTGGGATGGTTCTCCGAAGGAGCTACTTCAAAACATTCTTTGTTATAAATGAATGTTGAGTCTGTGTTCCCGAAAAAGAACCCGAACGGTTGATGGTCCGGAGATCCAAAAACGCTTTATGCTGCAAATTCACTACTTCCCCTGCCATCCGAAAACAGGTATTATTTCCTGATCTCCCATGAATACTGAAACTTGCAGGACCTGACCGTAATTCCCTTCAAAGAATTGAAGTCTGAAAGGGTGATAACCTTCAGCAAGTGCGACCTGTCCTGAAACCCTTACAGGACCATGGATTCCGTCATTGTCTACCAGGAGACTGTCGTGCAGGTACAGGCGCGTTCCATCATCCGAATTGGTAATGAAAGTATAAACGCCATTCTCTTCAATTTTAATGAAACCCTTGAATTCAAGACCGTAAAAGTCTTCACGCACAAAGGCAGGGATCAATGGTAAACCAACAGTATCTGTTCTGATATGCTTCAGGCTGCTGAAATTCTCCAGGGACTGGATCTCTCCTTCAGCATAGTCGAGGATAAGTCCCGGGTTAAAGTCCCCATGCTCCCCGGCAACAGGATCAACTTTTATATATGTGCCGCTTACTGTTCTGCTTTGTTTTCCTGAATTCAATCTTGTCACTGCATGTATGGAAGCTTTGCCCGAAAGTTTAACTGCTTCTTTATATTGCAGGCCTTCGTTTTTCAAAGGCTCATCATCAATAGCGTAATAAATTTCTCCGAAGCCAAGGGGATTATTTAGTTCCAGCACTGCTTCATTGATAAATGAATTTTCTGGTCTTAATCCCTGCGGAGCTTCTATGAAATAGTTATAGCCCATCCTGTCGAGCATCTCAAACTGTTTTTCAAGACGCCTGAGGAAGGCTTCATAGTTTTTATTCCCGGTTTTGGTCCATCCGGTTTCGGCAATGGCAAGCAGGCGTGGCAGAATTTGAAACTCAGCTTTCTCAGGCGTTTGGACATTCTCGGTCCATAGGCAAGCCTGTATTCCCAGAATGTAGGTTTTTTCAATTTCTGTCAGATCTGTGGGGACCGGGCTGTAGTTATAGCATGTTTCAAGTGCGATCACACGTGTGTTTTCGGACATGGTAAGGTCCTGGTTGCTGTTCAGGTAAGTATATTCTCCCGGGGTCATCACAACTGGGTGATGCTCTTTTGCTGCTGCAATTCCACCTGCTTCGCCCCGCCACGACATTACCGCAGCATTCTCAGCAAGGCCCCCTTCCAGGATCTCATCCCAACCAATGATGGACCTGCCCTTTGAACTTACATATTTCCCGATCCGGTTGACAAAATAGCTCTGAAGCTCTTCAACATCCTGCAGTCCTTCGGTCCTCATCCTCTGCTGGCAACTGGCACAGTGTTCCCAGGGAGTTTTCTTTGCCTCATCGCCACCGATATGAATATATTCCGAGGGAAAGAGCGCTATCACCTCATCCAGGACGTTCTCAAAGAATGTAAAGGTCCCTTCGTTTCCTGCACAAAATGGATCAGTAAATTCAAATGGTATCGCCGGATCCTTAAAGAAAGGCTTCCCTGTACAGGAAAGCTCCGGGAATACATACAATGCGGCCCATGAATGACCGGGTAGTTCAATTTCCGGCACGATGGTGACGAAGCGGTCAGCAGCATACTGAACGATTTCCTTTACCTCTTCCTGCGTGTAGAATCCACCGTAAACGGGCCTGCCCTCCTGTACCGGGTGCTGGTCATAACTCCAGGGGAGGTCCCTTGTATCTTCCCTGAATGCCCCGGCTGCGGTAAGTTCAGGATATTTTTTGATCTCGATCCTCCAACCCTGGTCATCGGTCAGATGCCAGTGAAATACATTCATTTTATAGAAGGCAAGAAGATCTATATATTTCTTGATGAATTCCGGTGGAAAGAAATGACGGGATACATCCAGGTGCATGCCCCGCCAGCTGAATGCAGGGCTGTCGCTGATGCTCAGTGCCGGAATATTGATGCTTCCTTCCCCGGATGAATACTGGGTTAGAATTTGAATGAGGGTCTGACAGGCATAGAAAATTCCGGTCTCGTCAGCTGCAGTGACTAACGACTGTGAACTGCTCAGCTGAATGCGGTAGGATCCGGGTTTCCCGGAAGAGGAATCGATCTCAAACAAAAGAGCGGACGATCCGTCGGCCTGACTTACATCGCTGATGCCTGTAAGTCTGATCACTTGCTCAGAAAACAATGCAGCCTGCTTTTCCATTGATCCGGGAAAACTGACCTGAAGCGAAGGCCCGAATTTCACGCTTCCTTTTTCGAATTCAAGCTGATCAGGGAAGGGAACGATTGAGATTTCTCCTGCAGGATTGTTATGGCAGGCATAAGTGGTGCTAAGCAGCAACACCAAAATCCAGGAAAGGGGAGTAGTACGGTGCATAATACTTGGTTTAGGGACTGAAACCAAATGTACCAAAATCTGTTGAATTCAGAGGCTCCTGGGAAAGCTGTACTTCTTATCCTATGAATTATTTTGCATATAGGAGGTGTTTCTTGTTTATATTCCTCCAACCGGCCTGCGACTCGTATTCTACATAGAATATTTTTAAGTCGGCCTGTGATTCGTAGTCCACGAAGTAAATCTTCACATCGGCCTGGCTTTCATATTCAACAAAGTACCATTTACCGTCCTCTTTTGCCTGGGATTCATACTTAACAAAGTAAACCTTAAGG
>CAYSAH010000222.1:6422-6682 GCA_964428945.1 uncultured Bacteroidaceae bacterium
TTTTGGGAGAAGAGGGAAAGTGAAGCTGCCAGCAGGAGTGAAATTGATATCAGGATAGTTTTCATGACATTTTTTTTAAGGATGAGCAAAAATGTTGCCAGGATTGAGGTGGAAAAATCAACAATATGATTCCGCGCAAAAGCCGAGTAGTGTTGACCATAGGACATGGATGGGGCTACGCAAGTTTCACGGGGATTCCTGGAACAAGCTCATTCGCAAACATTGATCAGCAACAAATCATTTATTGCTAAATAGCGGAG
>CAYSAH010000223.1:0-6673 GCA_964428945.1 uncultured Bacteroidaceae bacterium
ACTCAGGTCCTCAATTGTTAAATAACTTTCAAATTGCTTTGTTCCCCTTATATTGAATACCTCCCTGCCCTGGATGTCGAATACCTGGAGATGGTATTCTCCTGAATAATTCTCATCCATTGAGACTGAAACATTTGACAGATCTGAAGGATTAGGATAGAAGTTGAGGTTTCCTGTTTTTTCAATTATAGAGAGCTGTTGACCTGTTTCGACACAATTCCCATACCATTGCATATCAAGCCAGTCTATCCTTTCTGTTATCCAGTTCTTAAGGAAACCGATCTCTTCTTCGTGGGTATTTCCAATAAAATAATTAGGCCAGACATAGGTTCCCAATATGGGCCATTTTTCAAAATTTTTTGCAATTGATGCACCCATTACATTAACACTGCTGTCGATGAGACTGTGCACGTATTCGGCATCGGCAATGGTATTCCCAAGTTTGCTCCATCGGCAATACACTTCGTTCTTAAAATAAGGATCCTCCATCAGCCTTCTCCACCAATCCGGATTGATGCTTTTTGGATACATCCAGTTATAGGTTTCCAGGATATCTCCGCCATAGTCCATATTTCCGTAGGTAAGGTTATAGTCCCAGGGCGGACCCGCAAAGAGTCTTCCGCCTCTTGAGTCCCTTTCCTTATAGAAAAATGAACTCAGCCTGTAAGCATCCACGTCTTTATTCAGTTCATGAAAAATGAAGTAGTCAATAAATGATCCGACATCAAGGTATTTCCTGTATCCGATAAGGGGATCCTTAAATTTGGATGAAGCAATGGTTCTGTCGACTTCCTTTATCCATTCCTGGATATAGGAGGCTTGCTGTGCTGTTAATTCAAAGAAGTTTGGGTCATAATATTCGAAGGTAATATTTGAGAAACCAGCGTAAGGAGGGGTAGTGGGATTGGTCCAATACTCCTGGTAATTCAGATTGTCAGTCCTGTCGTGCTGAAGAATATACCCCCCGCTGATCGCGTCTTCACTTGTATCCGCTGCCGAAAGCGGGGCTATGTCAACCCTGTACCTGTCCTGCTTGATTTTCTCTATGAGGACATAGATTCCCTGGTATTCATCATTTATGAAAAGGTCAATATATCGTGTCCTGGGAGACCAGTGCCCCATATTTTCATACATCCTGAAACTGATCACATTCCTGACCATCGACTTGTCACTGTAAGGAGCATATAATATCCAGTCATTTTCAGGAGGCATACCCAGGAGGGAAACATTGTTATTTGTTCCCGAATCGGTTTGTGTTTCAATGGTAAATGATTTCTTCGGGAACATCTGGGATGAAGCACCTCTTATCTCAATACTTATCTGGCCGTCATAATTATTGAAGGGGCCAAGTGTGCTGTTCATTTTTCCTTCTCCATTATAAACCAGGCCCATATCGGCACTGATCCGGGGGTCATTTTGGATGCTTTGTCCCCTTGTATTAATGGTCATTATTGGAAGTATGCTTGTTGTTTCAAGAGGAGGAATAAACCATTGGGGTGGATCCTTAAAATAGCTTGATGGGTTTGAGATACCCGCGTGAAAAAATGTATTTGAGGAAAGATCGGAGGAACCTGCAGACCAGTTGTGGACCTCGACAGCAAGAACATTTTCCCCGATAACGAGGCTTTCGAGATAAGTGTCTGAAATAATATATCTTGTGGGATTCAGGCCCTGGTAGAGCCTGGCTTCAATATCAGTTAGGGTAAATTGATCATAAGTTGTTGGTTCGAAAGGCAAACCAATATTGGAACGGGCAATTTCATTACCATTCAGGTAGGCAACAAATCCATCGTCGAAATCCATATCCAGAATGAGTTTTGAAATTATTGCCGGATCAGAAAGGGTGAATTTGAACCTGAGGTACACGGAAATGATGCCATCCAATACTGTATTATCATCTCCATCACCATATCCAATACCGGAAATGCCTGAAGTCCAACCTGCTTCATTATAAGCAGGTATGGTCCAGTTTTCGGGCAACTGTTGTGAGGGGACGATATAAGTGACAGGGTCGCCCTGTGCGATGAAAGTTTCCCAATGATCAATGGATTGCGCGAGCAAAGAAATATTATTGCTCAGAAATATGCAGAAGAGAATGAGCAGAATTTTATTATATCTGAAAATTGACAAATTATATTGTATTCAGTGTTTTTGAAAACCGGAATTAAGATAAGTCAAATATACTAACTATGTACGCGATATTTATAATAATTTTATTAATGATATGATTATGAGTAATGTAGTTTATAACTAAGTACAAGAGACTGAAGAATGAAACATTCTGTTTCCTAAATTTGTTATAAATCAAATCTTTCGGCTATGGTCATGAGAAAATTAATTTTCGTCTTGTTCTCATTTTTATTTTTGATCCCGGCTGGGAATATGATTGGCCAGTCACTTCTAAAACCGACCCAGGAAGTTGTTCCCAAGGCAGATACTGTAAAAAAGGCAGTCAAAGCGATCCCTTTGAACAGCATAAATAATGTCTCCGCAGAGTCATTTGCTCTGTTTAGCCGCTTAAATGCGGATTTTATAGGTATCAATGACAGGACTCTGATAGCAAGCCGTGTGGATAGTGTTACAAAGAAAATTAACACCTTCTTTGCTGATACCTCAGGGGCTGATTTCAAACACCTGAATTTTAGGGAATATGAGATTCTCGGAAATTCAATTCTTTTACTCAAAAATGATATTACGACGATTCAAAGCCGGATAAATCTGAAATTGCAAGCCCTTGAGAAAGGTGAAATTATATTAAGGGAAAATAAGCAGCAGTGGATCCTGACCTACGAGGAGAATTTTTCAAGGGAAACTCCTGAAGCGATCATGAGGAGGATACTCAGTGTTATAAATCATAACGATTCCGTTTTTCAGATCCTTCAAAAAGACATTGATTTCCTGCTGACTCATTCTGATAAAGTCACGGGCCAGCAAATAAGGCTTGACCAGTTTGAAAATGAACTTGAAACCTACAGGAAGATAAGCAGCTCAAATGTATTCCGCGTGGATGGACCACCCATCTGGGCATTTTTTTCCGGGAAAGACTCAACAATTGTGAGTGAGCAATGGCAACTTTTCAGGACCAATTTCCGGGATGACAGTAATGTATTGTTACGTGAATATTCGGGGAGACTGATATTTTTACTGTTCTATTTTATTTTGCTCGTTGCTTTCATCTACTGGTTGAGGGCAACGGTAAAGGACCCGGATATAAAAGAGAAAAAAGTAATTCTAAGTCTTTATGTAAACGAGATATTCCAAAAGCCTTTTGAAGTTTGCTTGCTTATAGGATTGTATTTTGTCTGGATCATTATACCTGAAATGCCTACTTCCTATGGTTCCTTCCTGGCTATAATTTCTGTTTATGCAATACTTAGACTCGCCATTGACATCATGCCTCATGGCTACCGGAAATTTCTGTTTGGATTTGCCATCGCCTTTATCCTGTTGCGTTTTTACAGTCTTTTCTATGATCAGAATTTTTTCAGCAGGCTGATGCTGCTCGCTGCCCAGGTAATTGCCATAATTTACTTACTTAAATTTGTTAAAAGCCGCAGGATTACTTATGCAAAAAGACGCAGCACGTTTAACAATTTGCTTACAGTTTTATCTGTCATTTACCTTGCATTTTTGTTTGTTGCTCTTATTGGAAATATCGCCGGGACCATTTCCTTTTCTGAATTTCTTTCCACAGGTATTATAAGAAGCGGTTTCCTTATTATTACCACGTATGTTGGATTCCAGATCTGTTCCGCTTTAGTCTTTCTGCTGCTTTCAAGCCCTGTTTTTCAAGGTTCAAACATAATTCAAAAGCAGGCTGGATACATTTTTACGAGATTTTACAGGTTGTTAAGGTTGTTTTTTGTATTATCCTGGTTTTATATCGGCCTGGATCACTTTAAAACCAGGCAGATGTTTTTCGAGTGGGGTTCTGGTTTTATGACCAGGGAAATCCAGGTAGGCGAAGCAACATTTTCACTTATAAATATAATACTATTTTTTACTGTAATTCTTTTATCTATCTGGATTTCAAGGGTAATCAGGGTTATTCTTAATGAGGAGGTCTTTCCACGTGTAAAGGTTGAACGAGGTATCCCGGGCACAGTAATTATGTTATTAAGAATCACGATTATTTCAATAGGTTTCCTGCTTGCTGCAGCTGCAGCCGGTATGAAATTGTCGAACCTGACCATTATATTGGGAGCTTTTTCCGTCGGTATCGGTTTTGGCCTTCAGAATATATTCAATAACCTGGTTTCCGGATTGATCCTTGCTTTTGAGAGGCCAATAAAGGAGGGAGATATCCTTGAGGTTAACAGCTTGCTCGGTACTGTAAAAAAGATTGGAATACGCGCCAGTGTAATAAGAACATTTGCGGGAGCAGAAGTGATCGTTCCCAATGGTGAGCTCATTTCCAATGATCTGATAAACTGGACTTTGTCCGATCAGTTCAGAAGAGCGGATATAAGGGTTGGAGTGGCATATGGTACTGATCCGGAGAAAGTGATAAAATTATTGATACAGGTAGCAGGGGAAAACAAACGGGTTAATCCTTTTCCGGCACCACAGGCCTTTTTTATTGAGTTTGGTGACAGTTCCCTGAATTTCAGGCTACTTGCCTGGATTGATCAGGATTATCGTTTTGAGGTGGAAAGTGAACTAATGGTCGATATAAACCGGAAACTTAAAGAGTCAGGTATCGAGATTCCATTCCCTCAAAGGGATCTTCATTTGAAAACCATCACCGATAGTGCAGGCAAAAAACTGAAGGGGAAGTAAAAGTAAAGGTGACTGTACAATCCGCAGATCTGACAGCATGGAAATGAAGGTGTCCTTTTTTTGATTTCCACTCAGTGGCTTAAGCAGTCATCACAGGAAGGAATATGCACTTACCAGTGTAGATTACCTATTTCGCAGAATAGAGGGGGAGTCAGCAGAAAGAAATTTTATTTTTTTCCCCGTCCCAGACAACCCTCCGATAATTCCCTTGTCTTTGATCACAAAGAACATAAATTATTATTATCATGAAAAATCATACAATCATACTTTTATCAATAGTTTTTCTTTCAGGAAGCTATTTAAATTCTTTTGGTCAGACAGATACATTGGATTATGAAACAAGTCCATTCCAACTGACCTTTCTTTTTCCGCCATTCAGCACAAACGGCATGGATAATGCAAATTATGTAAATAATGTTTCGATAAATTTATTTGCCGGGGTGTCGGGTGGTGTGGATGGTATAGAAATGGGCGGATTTATTAATGTGGATCGCTTTTTTATGTCAGGAATTCAATTGGCTGGTTTTGGAAATACAGTCGGAGGATATGCAGATGGCATACAAATGGCCGGATTCTATAATGCTGTGGGGGGCGATGTTCGTTATGTTCAGGGTGCAGGATTTGTTAATGTAACAGGTGGAAAACAGGATGGCTTGCAGGGTGCAGGATTTATGAATGTTGTTGGCAGGGACCTCTTCGGATTCCAGGGAGCCGGTTTTGCGAATGTCGTCGGAGGTAAAATGATCGGTATACAGGGAGCAGGATTTATGAATGTCACCGGCGGAGAAACAATGGGTTTGCAGGGAGCCGGATTTGTAAATGTTGCAGGTAATTTTAAAAATGGTGTTCAGGCTGCAGGTTTTGGGAACGTTGCCGGAAATGGAACAGTTAATCTGCAGGCTTCAGGATTTTTCAATATCGCAGATGAAGTCGATGGAGCACAGCTTGCAGGGTTCATTAACCGGGCAGCTTATGTGAAAGGCCTTCAGGCAGCAGGGTTTATTAACATTTGCGATTCCATAGACGGTGTTCCGATTGCTTTTATAAGTATCGTAAGGAAAAACGGGTACCGGAAACTGGAAATCGCTGCCAGCGAAACACAATATGCCAATCTTTCCTTTAAAATGGGTATTGAAAAATTCTACACCCTTTATAGTTTTGGAAAAGCCTTTGGTCCTTCAACAAGGTGGATGTACGGTGCAGGTATCGGAAGCCAGCTTTCAATATCTGAAAGATCTTTCCTGAACATTGAGGCTACAACTGAACAGGAACTATGGATCGGCGACAACAGGGCACCCTGGTTTGTCTACCAGACAAGATTCAATTCCTTGAATCAACTTAGGATCGCTTATGGAAGAAGCCTGGGAAATTTTGCTGATTTCTTCATTGGTCCTACTTTCAATGTTTCTGTTGCACACACTCACCCGGCCGATGATGTCTATATCCCCTGGGAACCTGTTCAACCAAACTGGGCCTTCTATGACAATACCTATAACAATTATCACAATACCAACGTGTCCTTCTGGGTTGGTGTAAGGGGAGGATTGAGATTTTAGGAGTTGTCAGGTATCAGGGATCAGGCGCAAGGCGCAAGGCACAAGGCACGAGGCGTGAGGTATCAGGGAACAGGCACAAGGCATAAGGCATGAGGCGCAAGAATTTAGCGGCACTTCAACACTCCTAAGTACTTTAGGCATAAGTCGTGAGGTGTAAGGTATCAGGGAGTAGGCGCAAGGCACAAGGCACGAGGCGTGAGGTATCAGGGATCAGGCGCAAGGTATAAGGCACGAGTTGCAAGGATTTAGCGGCACTTCAACACTCCTAAGTACTTTAGGCACTCCTAACTACTCTGTCCATGAGCAGGATCTATTAACAAATTCCCCCTTCCTTCCGG
>CAYSAH010000224.1:0-6637 GCA_964428945.1 uncultured Bacteroidaceae bacterium
CCAGGGGGTAATATTGGGATAGTATTCTTCGTGTCTCTTCGTGCTTCTTTGTGTTTCTTGTGTAATAGCTTTTATATACTTTGGCACTCCCGGGAACCACACGCGAGCTACTGTACTGTCATTTTTGTTCAAAGCGCAAACTATAGGAATTACCGATCAGGTCGACATACATTACAGAGATATCCTGAAGCTCCGAATAGGGCACAGGTCCGGGCAGGACAAATTCGTACAATTCCGTATTCGTTTTTGCCTCCGGGTTTTCCCACAGGGATCCTATTTCAGCCAGGCTGGACTCTCGTCCGCGCAGGGAAAGCTGGGTCTGGTAAACGAAATTCTCTGCCACAACGGGAATTCCTTCCATATCCTGGTATGCTACCGATACCGAAACGATTTCATTGCTGGCATTTGTGTGAACGGTGGGCAGGGCCAGGATGAGAAAGTATTTTGCATTGATGTTTGAATAATTCAGGGTATAATTCTCTTCGTCCAGTCTGATCGTGTAAGTGCCTTCCCTGAAGGGCGGGTTAACATAGCCCGACTCATTTTCAGGGGTAGTTGGGGGCCTTCTTACAAAGGATGAAATAAAACCATCCGGAGCCGGGCTGTAGCCTTCCTGGAAGATATCGTCGTATGGCGATGCTTCGGGGCCACTGAAAGCAATCGCTGTATTTTCCGGGATCAGAGCTTTCCCGCCGAAGATGCGGATCATGTAGTTGACCAGGAAGCTGGCAGTGTCGTTTACCACGGGAGGCTGCTGGTTCAGTCCCCAGCTGCCACAATCGAAATTAAAGATCGTACTGATATTGAAATCCTTTTTACTGAGGATATCGGGTTCCCCGTCGTTGTTTGCATCAATATTTTTTGAAAGGGATTCGTAATAGGTTCCGAGCTCCCTGTAGCGGTCAATTTCTTCTTCGCTGAGATCGATCTCGTTGCCAATGGGATCGTTATTGGGGAGCACCCTCGTACCCTCCAGGGTAAGATTGCCCAGGTCGATGATTGTATTGTCCCCATCCTTAAGACTTACCAGGGGAAGAACATTCAGTCCGCCGGCTGACAAACAACCGATAAACTTGTTGTTGGCATCGATAAAGGCAAGGGCGGTGGCAGTTCCCGACAGGCCATAGGCACTAAAAGTTTCATTCCGGATGTCAAACAGCCTGTAGCCGGTGCTGTTAAAAACAAGTACCTTTTCTGCATCGGCCAATGAACCCTCGTATGCAGATTTCAGGAAGGAAGACTTTTGATTGCTTCCGGTGATACTGCCCTTTATAGATACATTGGGCAGATTCGACCAATCGTTCTTATCGCAGGCTGTTACTAATAAAAATGAAATTGTTACCAGCAGTACCAGGTTTCTCATTATATGGTTGGATTGATTTTACTACACCTTTACGACGGTTTCCAATTAAAAAACCCGATCGTAAGTTCTTAAAATTTCAGGTACGAATTACAAACCGGGACCATATAAAATTATGACAAATTTTGCAGAAAATGTGTGCAGTGAAATGAGATTCTTTCAAGGGTTTATTTTTCCTGTAGATTACAGGAATGACAACGCTTCCGGAAAATTCTGAACAGGAGAAAACGCTGGTATTTAAATGTCCGCTTCGTCTTTTAATTCCCTTGCAAGTCCGCACAGCGCAAGTGTCGTTTTCCAATTCCGGGTTGTAGCTGCGACCCCACATTTCGCTTCAAGGAAATTGTTGTTGAGCTTTGTCTGTCCGTACCCCTTCGGGCAGTAGAAGTAGATTACCTTGCCGGCAATTATTATCTCTTCCCCGGAAAGTTTTTTTGCTTCAATGCTGTTGTAATCAATTTTTTGTGGTACAGCTGATAAAAAGCTAACATAGAAAAAGGCAGTATCTTTTTCCTTGTCACGGGAAAAGGGATTGCCTTCGATGATCTTATGCAATTCCTCCGTTCCCAGGACAAGAATGGCCACCGAGAATCCGAAATCCTTTTCGATCTGGCGGCTTATGCGCTGTTGCATTTCATCTGTATCAGCGCTCTCTGCCCTGAAAAGTACGTTTCCGCTTTGCAGGTAGCTATGTACCTGGTTAAATCCGATGCTTTCATAACTCTTCCGCAGTGCATCCATTTTGATCAGCTTCCGGCCGCTCACATTGATGCCCCTTAAGAGTGATATGTAGTTTTGCATATTAATGATTGCATTTACCTGGTTACGGGGTCCATCCGGGCAGTTCCGATGCCTGTCTGATCCAGTTCACCAGGAGTTTCTCGTCGGGTTTGTCGTTCTCATAGATGTCGAGGTAGCGTACTTCCTTGCTCTTTGACTCTCCGGGAGGCAGAGGAGAGAGCGATCCGCCATTGAAGAATGCCACCTTTATATATTTCGAAAAGCAGTGGAAGTTCAGGAACCAACCCTGTCCTTCAATGCCATAGAAGGGAGAGTTCCACTTCACTGCCTTCTTTACATGGGGCACGTTGGAATCGATGAGTCTGTCGAGGTACTTTCCGACCTCGTGTTTCCAGCCTGGCATTGCTTTGATGTAAGCCTGTACAGGGGCATTCCCGTCGGCCTTTGCGATCTGCGGATTACCACCTGAAAGCAGGACAGGTTCCTGGGAGGAATCCCTGCCTGTTTTTGCAGATGACCGCTTGTCTTTTCCTGTTGTTCCCGTGGGACTTATCCCGGATGGCTTTCCCGGATGCATTTTCTTTCCGCTTTTCATCCTGTTGATTTTTTTTGGTAGTGCAATTAATCGTCAAGTCCTTTTCCATGGAGAATCTGCTGCATGTATTTTTCAACCCTCGATGTACGGGTAACAGATTGTTTTGGAGCAGAAAAATGAAGGAGGTAAGCCCGTTGCCGTCCTGGGGTCAATGCTTTAAATGCAGTTTCCAGGGCAGGAATCTCATCCAGTTTTTTTCGGAATTCCTCGGGCATCGCAAATTGTGAAGTATTTCTAAAAGGCACTTTCAGGCCTGCTTTTTCCACTTCGATGGCTTCGAAGATATAAGCTTTCAGGATGGCTTCCTTCTCCACTATTTCCTTAACACTGGTGAATCGGATCTGTCTTGCTGCCTGAACATTCTCCGTTTGCCGGACCAGGATCCCATTGGCATCATTCAGTATGGCCCCTTTATGGAAAAGGTAGGCAGAGTAGTCTTTGAATCCATGGATCAGGACGATATTCGTGTTCCGAAAAGTATAACAAGGTTTACCCCATTTCAGTTCTTCGATCAAACCGCAGTCGAGGGCGATCTTTCTTAATTTTCCGTATTCTTCCTGCCACTTGCTGGCTTTATTAAAGAAAAAGTCAAGACTGGTATTCATTTTTAATTTGAATTAAATCGAAATACAGCGTAACCCTGTCGCTGTAAGAGCTGCTTGTTCCAATGCCCCTGACCGGGTAATACTGGTATTGGTTCTTTACCGGTTTGGCTGGTAATAACATCCAATTCTTCCAGGATAATATAACAAATAAGTTAAGTGAATGTTGGACAGGAAATGTTCAGGTTCTGTTAAGAAATTGAAATGTTTTATGGCACTGCATTTTGATGATGAAAGCTTTCCTTCAAATCCGCCGATAAACTTTAATTCTTGATCAGTTTAACATTCCTGCTTTTCTCCAACCCGGAATTGATTTTTACAATATACATTCCCGGGCTTAATGATGAAATATCAATTTTGGAATTAGCGCCTGGCTGAATTGATCTGATTTTATCTCCTGTAAGGGAAAATATTTCTATTCCGGAAATCTCATTCTTTTCAGCCGTAAGCTGGAAGTAATCGCTTGCCGGGTTGGGGTAAATGCAAATTTCCTGGGCATAGGTTTCTTTGACTTCACCCGGTAAAACTTTAACAAAATTTATCCAGTTCAGGTTAAATCCTGCTCCCAGGAAGGTCATTTTCAATATTTTGCCCATTCCTGTCTCAAGACTGACATTTGGCACTGTAACAGTTTCCCAAACCTGCCATCCGCCTGTTAGCGGGAGATTTTTCCTGGCGATCTCAGTTCCGTCAAGTTCAAGCTTTATGGTTCCGCCGTACTCAACCGCTACCCTGAATTCAATATCCACGAGGGTATCATTGACATCCACTGTATATGTCAGCCATTCCCCGGTACCGGTCCATGAAATATTGTAACCTGCCGGAGTATCCGAGGCTGTTTCTATGTCCACGTCATCATTCCGGTATGCCCCTGAGTTGTTTCCTTCATCATTGTCATAATAGGCTTCGTTTTGCTGCCCTATGTCGTAGTCCTCCGCTTCTATCTTCCCTGGGATTTGTGATGGAGTACCGTGGTAAGGACCAGGTTCGGGCAGGGTCAGCACTGATCTTGCAATGGAAGGTAAGGAATAACCGTTTTCATTTTTTGCCCTTACCTGGTAGAGGTACAAGGTATTCCCTTCCAGACCGGTATCGGTAAAAACAGTGTCGTTCTCATAGCTGATCCCAATGGAGTCGAAGCCGCTTTCACCCAGTCTTTCTATGATGAAATAGCTTTCATTATCGATATTGCCCCATTTTACAACAGCCTCGGTAAAGGATGGTGATTCGGTTGAAACAATGCCTGGTGTGGTCATGCCGTTCAGGGATTCATCCTGCCCGGTGGCCCACTCAAAGGGCGTTGCGGGGTCCTCCTCGTATTCGAACCAGTCGAAATCGGCGGGATTTGAATTGGCGGTTCCATTTCCGGAGGCATACATACCGATATAGGTACCTGTAAATCCCCCAATCTTTTCCGTGGACAGGATTTTTGTTTCCACAGAGTCGATCAGCACAGCAGTTTTTCCTTCTTCCTGCACCCAGAAACTGTAATACAGGTCAGAAGAACTGACACGCAAGGTGAGTTCACCCTCTTCCACTTCTTTATAATCCAGGCTGACGACCAGGCCTTGTATATGCTTACGAAGCATTACAACTTTCTTACTGCCAAGCCGGGTAAGCAGCAGGTCGAAATGGTTCTGATCGTTTCCCCTTACAACGAGACCGGCTTCTTCAGATGGAGAGCCAGGAGTAAAATCAATTTTTACCGAGGCCAGCATATTGAAAGCAGATTGCCTTCGACCGATAAAAGCGGGTGAATCTTTTTCCCTGAAGCTGATGGCAGAGCCATTCAAGCGGAGAAAACCAGGGCGCCCGGTGAGCGTCCAATCGGCATTGTGCGGGTTCCGTATAAAGTTCCAGGCGAGTTCCAGCTTTTCTCCATCAAAATCATCCCTGGCAGGATCTGCTGCCCACTGAACTTCAGGCAGGTTGGGAAGAGGAAATTCTTCCTGTACAATTCCATCGGAGCCGACTTTTGGCCAGCCGTCTTCATTCCATGTGATTGGTGCAAGGAAAGTTTCGCGACCCAGGTGATGGTAATTGCCGCCTTTGGGCCTGTAGCCGAGGCATACGGTCCACCAGCTGCCATCCGGCAGTTGCACGAGGTCGGCATGACCTATGGCCTGGAAAGGGTGAGCGGGGACATCCTTGTTCGAAAGCACCGGGTTAACAGGGCTGACTGTATAAGGTCCCCAGGGTGAGGCACTGCGCTGAATTACTTCCATATGCTGGTATCCAGTTCCCCCTTCGGCGGACATCAGGTAATAGAAACCGTTGATTTTATAAAGGTGAGGGCCTTCCGGGGCAGCACCGCCCGTTCCCAGGGCAATTTTTTCAAGGGGCCTGGTATACTTGCCTGTGGAGGGATTCATGATACCGAGCAGGAAACCATCGTCATTGTTTGGAGTCAGGTAATACAGGGTATCATTTACAAAAGTCATGGACGGATCGACGTACCAGTTGCCCACCCAGACAGGTTCCGACCATGGCCCGGCGGGATCTTCAGCCGTGACATAGAATTGCCCTTGCGAACCCTGTCCTCCGTAGTTGGTACAGGCCACGTAAAATGTTCCATTGTTGTAACGGAGGGTAGGGGCATAGTTCCCTCCATAACCGGATTCACAGCCCATCAGGGGACAGTTGCTGTTGCGGGACAGTGCATGACCGATCAATTCCCAGTTTACCAGGTCCCTGCTGTGGTAGATGGGTAAGCCCGGAAAGTATTCAAAGGTTGAGGTCACCAGGTAAAAATCATCGCCGACCCGGCATATGCTTGGGTCAGGATTCATTCCCCTGATCACTGGATTTTGAAATGTAGTTTGTGCAGATAGTTTATTCGCCGCAATAGCCAGGCACAGAAGGAGAATTATTTTGAAAGTTTTTTTCATACGATTAAATATGGGAAAATATGATTTAAAATTAGAAAAAATAAAGGGTATAGACTGAATTTTCCCAAATATGAACAAAGGCATTTGTTTATTTTGCAGCCGGGAGCTGAAATTTATGAACTGAATTTCTGTATTATTCATGGCAGTAAACTATGAGGACTCGAAAAATTTGATCATGTAAAAGGTAAAATGGAGGTAAAATATTTAGTACATTCAATAACTAAAGATATGCATTGATTTAACTTGTATAAACATGGAATACACATCAATAGGAAATACAGGAATAAAACTACCCCGGATTATCTTTGGTACAAGTGCTCTTGGTAACTTGTACCAGGCAATAAAATATGAGACCAAGCTGGAGATTATCCGTGAATGTTATAAAAATGTTCAATATCCGGCTTTTGACAGTGCGGGCAAGTATGGAGCCGGACTGGCTCTTGAGATACTT